>JAEEML010000154.1 GCA_016283195.1 Deltaproteobacteria bacterium
CCTCGCCAACTATTTTGGCGGCGTGGAAGGCTTAAAAGGCCGCAAAATCGCCATGACCTGGGCCTATAGCCCCTCTTACGGCAAGCCGCTCTCCGTGCCCCAGGGCATCATCACTTTGATGACCCGCTTTGGTATGGAAGTTACTTTGGCCCACCCCGAGGGCTATGACCTCATGCCCCACACCATCGACATTGCCAAAAAGAATGCCAAAGCCAGCGGCGGCAAGTTCACCGTGGTAAACAGCATGGAAAAGGCCTTTAAAGATGCCGATATCGTCTATCCCAAGAGCTGGGCACCCTTCTCCATCATGGAAGAGCGCACCGTGCTTTTGAACAACAAAGATAATGACGGCCTTAAAGAGCTGGAAAAGAAGTGCCTGGCCAACAATGCCAAGTTCAAAAATTGGGAATGCACCGAAGAGCTGATGAAAAAGACCGCCGACGGCGAAGCTCTCTATATGCACTGCCTGCCGGCCGATATCACCGGCGTCTCCTGCAAAGAGGGCGAAGTGGCGGCCAGCGTTTTTGAAAAATACCGCCTTGACACCTATGCCGAAGCTGGCCACAAGCCCTATATCATCGCCGCTATGATCCTGCTCTGCCGCTTCCGCGACCCAGCTGCTGTGCTCGATGCTCTGCGCCGCAATGCCATCCCGCGCATTGGCCTCTAAGTTTTAATTTCTACCTGCCTTGATATTTTGCACAGCCGCATAAAATAATGTTACAAAAAATAAGCATCCTATAAGCACAGTTGGCGATAAACTTACGCGTAGCTTTTATGCTGCTTTTTTGCAGATGAGGTTTTGCTATGAGTGCCATTAACGCTATTAATAATAATGCTTTTACTTTAAATAATAACGTGGCTTTAGCCGAGCCGCTAGCAAACGAAGAGGCCCCTATCAAAGAGGCTAAGACGCCGCTTGGCCAAAAACCGGTAGCCAGTAACAGCTGGGGCACCGATACTTACGATAATAAGATAAATCCCCTCTCGGCTGAAGCGCGTAACATAGCCGCCGACGAGCACCAAACATATAATCTTAACGGTGGCTTCAGCGCTACCAGAACGCGCTCTTCTATCGGCCATGATGATGCTTATTTTAAAACATTGGCCCCGGTTAATAGCCCAGCTGTAAATAATGGCGATTTTGGCGGCTATGATGTCCATATCGATGGCTCCAGCACCAAAGTTGCTACCCACGGTGGGCAGGAGCTTGGCGACTATATCAGCGGCATTTCTGTACGGGAGGGCTCTTTAATTGGCAGTGACAAGGCCGGCGCGGCTTTTTCCAATGGTATATCCTGGAATAATGAAGCGCTTTCTGCCGCTATTCGCCTAAATAGCTTTATGCTTGACGGGCGTTATAACTTTCGCCCCGGTGAGGAGAGCGGCGCTTTAAGCAGCAACATGGGGACTCTTGGCGGCTCCGGTTTTGGCTCTTTGCGCTATTTATTTGCCAAGAACCGCCTTTTGCAAGGTACCATCGGCTTTACCGCCGGCAGAGCTCCGAATCTCGGCAGCGAGGGCACAACAGTTTTGGCCTTGGGTGGCCATGTTAACAGCCACATTTTTGACCATTCATTTTTAGATGATAGCCTGCGCCTCTCCATTGATGCCCAGAGCAAAATGTCCCTGCCGCTTTTAAGCCCTAATCCCGGCACCAATGTTCTTAACAATATGACACTAAATTCTTTGGTTACCGTCGGCGCGGAGTTTGATTTATCCTCTAGTGTTACTTTGGGCGCCAAATACAGCGAAAATTATGATCCGCTTCACGGCTTAAAACATCTCGCCACTCCCGGGGCCGGCCTGCTTAATACGCCCATTAGCCGCTTTGCCGAAGTATCGGCTGCTTACGGCCGGGAAAATTTTGATGTGGCAGCCAATATCTATGTGCCGGTTTCCATTTATGACAGCGCCTTTTCAGATAATGTAACCTGGAATGTGCAAAGCGGCTATGGCTTTGATGTGCTGGACGGGCTTTTCCATGCCGGTGTTTCGGCTTCGGTGAGCGGCCATTTTGCTGCCGCCCCCGTCTCCAAAGTGAGCGGTAATTTGCATTTTGGCCCGCTTAGTGCCGGGGCTTTTGTTTCCGGTATTGATAGCGGCAAGCTCTCGGTTGGCTTTAATGCCTCTTTAAGCCTCTCCGCCGCCTCGTTAGTGGCTCTTTGGGGCCTCAAATAATAATCTTCGCATATACTGCAGATAAACCAGGTTTCAAGTCGCAGAATTTAAATTTTAGGCTTTATATACATTGTCCAGTTTGGGGCAGACGCCTCTGGTATCCACCACCAATTGGGCTTTTTGGGCGAGCTCCGCATAGTCGATGCCGTCGTGCGCGGTAGCGATGATTACCAGGTCATATTGGCCGATATTTTCCAAAGATTCGCTCTTTTCGCCGGCAAAATGGGCATATTCGCGTGTTTTGCCCACTTCGGGGATAAAGCTATCGGCATAGCGCACCTTGGCTCCCTTTTCGAGGAGCTTGGTCCAAATGACAAAAGTGGGGCTTTCGCGGTAATCATCCACATTTTTCTTATAAGCAAGGCCAAGGATGAGTACTTTTGCCCCCTTTAAAGCTTTACCCTGATCGTTTAGAGCGTCCATGGAGCGGGCAATGACATAATCGGGCATCGCGGTATTTATTTCGCCGGCCAGCTCAATAAAGCGGGTGGAAAGGCCAAATTCCCGCGCTTTCCAGGTGAGGTAAAAGGGGTCAATAGGGATGCAGTGGCCGCCAAGGCCCGGCCCCGGGTAAAAGGGCATAAAGCCAAAAGGCTTGGTGCTGGCGGCAGCAATGACTTCCCAAATATCAATGTTCATGCGCTGAAAGAGCACCTTTAGCTCATTGACCATGGCGATATTGATGCAGCGGAAGATATTTTCGAGTAATTTGGCTGATTCTGCTGCTTCGGCCGAGGAGACAGGCACGGTGCGAATAATAATCTCATCATAGAGCGCTTTAGCTACTTTAAGGCTGCTTGCTGTCACGCCGCCCACCACTTTGGGAATGGTGGTGGTGCAAAATTGGCCGTTATTGGGATCTTCGCGCTCCGGCGAAAAGGCCGCCCAAAAATCACGATCAAGCTTAAGGCCGGATTTCTTTTCCAAAATTGGCACTACCACCTCACGGGTGGTGCCGGGGTAAGTAGTAGACTCCAACACTATGAGCTGATCTTTGTGGATATGCGGAGCAATGGACTCCGCTGAGCCGACAATATAAGAGACATCGGGCTCTCTTTGGTGCGTAAGCGGCGTGGGCACGCAGATGATGAGAGCATCAGCTTCTTTGGCCAGTGAAAAATCACTGGTGGCCTTAAAAGTGCCGCTGTTTACCGCTTTGGCTACGCGCTCTGCCGGAATATGCTTAATGAGCGAATGACCGCTCATGATGGTATTTACCGTGCGCTCTGATATATCAAAGCCAATGACTTTGAAGGATTTTTCGGCAAAAGAGAGAGCGAGCGGCAAGCCTACATAGCCAAGGCCGATAACACCGACTACCGCCTCTTTGGCTGTTACCTTGCTGATAAAGAGGGAGACATCAGCCATTTTTTAGCTCCTCCCAGAGCCAATGGGCTTTTTATTTGCCTAAAAGGCCAATCATCATGATGCTGGCAACGAGCGAGAGAATGGCGTAAAATTCCGGGAAGGCCGCCAAAATCAGCGTGTTACCAAAAGCTTTGTCGTTACCGCTGCCATAGGTGGCAATACCGGCGGCGCATACTTTGCCCTGATAAATACCGGAAATAAAGCAGGCAAGGCCAATAGCGAGACCGGCAGCAAAAACTACAGCGGCTTTATAAGGGCTCATGGTGCTGGTTACTTCGCCGCTAAACATCATAAAAGCTACGAAGCCGTAAATACCCTGGGTAGCCGGCATGGAGGAGAGGATCATACCTTTACCAAAGTCGTTTGGCCGTTTTTTGATCATGCCCATAACTGCCTGACCGGCAACAGAGAGCCCCCAGGCCGAACCGGCACCGGCAAGACCCACCATAAGACCCAAACCTGCGATTGCCAAAATACTCATTTCACTCATTTTTTTAACCTCCTACGGTTTATCCTTTTTTAGTTATAGAGCTCAAAGAGAGGGGCTGATAAGGCTCGCCGCCTCCCGTAAAGCCAAGGTTTTTGTAAAATTCCACAAAAGTAAGACGCAGCGGATGCACAACGCTACTCACCAGCGAGAGGGCAAAGTTGATGGCATGGCCAAGTAGCATGATGAGCACAGTAAAGATAGCAAGCGGTGTAGCCCAATCGGCAGCGCCGCTTTCATTGGTAATGATTTTGAGGGCCAAATCATTAAACGAAGCGCCCACGAGTCCGCTCCCGAGCCCCAGAGCAAAGAGGCGGATATAAGAGAGCAAATCGCCCATTATGCCGGTAATAAAGCTATATAGGTCGTAAAGACCAATAGCCGGGCGGATAAAGATGCTCTTCTCCGGTGAGCCGAAGAAGAGTAGCAAAAAGATGCCGGCAAAAGTAAGGGCCATGCCCAGCCAGTCGGGGCCAAGAGTTAGAATCCAGCCCAAGGGATAGCGCTCGCCCAGCGAGAAATCGGCCCAGCCCATATTCAGGAAATTAACTTTGGCAGCCCAAATGAGCGCGCCCACAAACATCAAAAGAGAGGAGAGAGGGCGGAGGGCATAGATGGGGCCATTTAGACGCCAGCTATTTACCATATTGATGATCATGCCCAAAGAGAGTTGCAAAAAGCCGCAGAGGAGGGCAAAACTCATGGCAGGATAAACCATGATGCCGCCCTTTTTGTAAGAGGCGAGCGGCGGCAAGATTTCTACATTTGGCAAAAGAGCGCCCTCTGTCCCCGGCCCGCCAAAGAGAGTAGCGCCGAAGAAAGTATTGAGCAAAAAGCCCGAAGCCAAAGTAGCTAGGCCCAAAACGCCAACGAGCCCCACCATGGAGCGCATATTTTTCGGGGCTTTAAAGAGCGCAATAAGCGCAGCCAGGCAAATGAGAGCGCCGTAGCCCACATCGCCCAAACAAACACCGAAAAAGAGCGTAAAGAAGGGGGCCAAAAAGGGCGTGGTCTCCACTTCGTGATAATCGGGCAATTGGTAAATCTCGGTAATGGGCAAAAAGAGGCGATTAAAGTGGTTATTTTTAAACTTAATCGGCGCTGCTTCGCCCTCTTCGACAGCCGAAATTTCATAATAGATATTTTTACTGGCCAAAAAGGCGCTCAGCTCTTTTTCGGCGGCGGCCGGGAAAAAGCCTTTTAGGGCCAAAACCTGCCCATCAAGGCAAGAGGCCAGGTCGGCTTTAGCGGCGTCAAAGCCCAATTTATCGCTTAGAAGCGCAGCATAACGTGTAAGATGGGCGGCGTTCTTAGCAAAAGAAGCAATTTCCTGCTCTACCTTCTCCCGCTCACTACTAAGCGCTTTTTCTCTTTCTTTAAGAGTAGCGGCATCATCTTTGGGCAAGTACACATGCTCCGCCAGCGGCAGAGCTTCCGGCGGCAAGGTGGAAACAATATAAGTAAGACCGCCCCGGCTGGTTATCTCGGTAAAAAGCGCCTCCCCGGCATCAACATTTTTTAGGAGTTCGGCGCGCAAAATGTAAAAATTAAGGCCGAGGCCGGCGGCGGCCAGTTTAGCTATAATTTCCGGGTTATAACTGCCCCAGGGCTCTATGGACGCTAAGTCCTTTTTAACCGCGATAAGCTCGTTATCCAGGCGATTTAATTCTGCTTTTAGCTTGCTAAAAGTAGTGATTAAATCTTTATAAAAAGCTAAATCTTCTTTAGCTTCCGGCAAATTATCCAGATCTTTGGCGCTCAGCGGCGGGAGCTCTTTTAAAACCTGCTGCACCTCTTTTAAAGAGGCACTGGTGGCTAAAAGATCACTCTTTTCGCCTTTAGCGAGTTCTTCCACATGGACCAGCCCCAATTTTTGCAAACCGCTTAGCACTTCGTCGCGATCGCTACAGTGCAGAAGCATGAGGAGCTTTTTCATGGTGACAATCATAATGCTTCCTCCTGCTCTTCGGCGGCCAGCTTTTCTTTCAAAATCTTTTGCGACGATTTGGCCAGATTTTCTTCATCTTCCATGTAGCGCTTGATTTTGAGAATAGACTCTTTATAGCCGGGAATTTGCACTTTTTCATACAAATTGACCTTTTGGGTGGTCTTTTTGCGGGCGTATTCCAAAATATCGGTGGTGTGCTTGGCAATCTCTAGGCGCACGGAGAGCTCAATGAGCCCCTTATAGAGCTCAATGCCGCGCGGCAGCCAGCTGGGGCGGCTCACCAGGCTCTCTTCATCGAGCACAAAGTGAATCTCTTTTAGCGCGGGGATATTAACGCCGGC
>JAEEML010000155.1 GCA_016283195.1 Deltaproteobacteria bacterium
AGAAGCCAATAAAATCCACTACTTGTCTGGGTGAGGGAAGGAAAAAATGGAGAGGGGCGAGAAGCCAATAAAATCCACTACTTGTCGTGGTGAGAACCGCCGGCGCGGCAGGTTTGTTTTCACCAGCGACTTTCTTTGTACAGCCCGAGCAGGCCATTATGCGCTTGGAAATAGCTTTTGACATTGTCTTAAAAATTGTGGTAAGCCACGCTTCGGCTCTCGCCTCCTGGCAGGAGGCTGCTAGGAGCAAGGTCTTTTGGCAGGGAAATAGGCCGGAGGGCCGATTTAACCCCGTTTTTGTGGAACAGCAGTGTTGCTAACCACATGTTTTTATAGGATTATACACATGAAATATTCATCTTTCTGGCCCTTTTTGCTTTCGGCGGCTCTAGTATTTGCGGCATGTAAAGATAACAAATCTAATCCGAGTTCAGAACCAACCGCTTCCGAGAAAGGTTCAGCCAAGCACGATACTTCCACCGACGATACTTCAACTGATGATACCGCTACCGATGATACTTCCACCGACGAAGAAGCAGGGCTTAGGGCCGCAGCGCTGGACGATTTGCCAAAAAATATGGAGCTCAAGCTGTTTGACCAGACTGTTTATCTCTCCACAGGCAGCAAACAGGGCCTCTTTGCTCTCCGTATTCCCGATGAGCTTTGGATTATCACCTATTCGGATTTTGCGGGCGGTGAATTGCTGTTTAAGGAGGGCAGTGTTGGTAAACAAAACGTCGATACCGATGCTGCAAAAATGATTGTAGGGCATCTCACAGAAGGGATTAAGCTCTCGTTTAAAGTGGACAAGGAGGATAAGCTCCGCTATGCCGTTAATGGAGCTCATGATTACAGCGAAGCGTTTAAAGCCAGCGTTGCCGTGCAAAAGGGCAAGGTTTCAAAAGCCGATGTACTCAAGAATAAAATCTATACCTGCGCCGCCGGCGAGGAGACGCAAGTATTCACTTTCTTTGATGATGCCTATATTTTTGAAAATTTTGCTGATGAAAAAGTGACTTTCTGGCAAGCCGGCCACTATGACATTCAGCGCAGTACTTTGCTAATGCTCCCGGCTTATTTTGGGGCCTCGGCTGATTCGATGTACACCTATGCTGTTGGGGAAGATGATTCGATAACTGCTGGTGGTGTAAAAATGGATTGTACCGTTGAAGAATCCGAGTACGAATACGAAACAGCAAGCGATTTTGTGGGCGATTGGGTAGCGATAAAAAATAGTATTAATTGGAAATTCTCGCTCAAAGCCGAGGGCACCTTTGAACTTTCCGCCCATGATGGCGAGAATCTGGTTGATTCTATGTCCGGAAATTGGGAAGTTTATGGCTACCATCTGATGCTGCGTAACAATAATTGTTTGCATCCGGATAGCTGTTTCCCTGGCATCCATGGCCAGCTCCAGGCCGGTCCAATCGATCGGGAAACCGGCAAAATAAGCGGCTTCTCGTTTATTCATTCTGCTAGAAATGCAACACCCGCCATTCCGACTTCCTTTGAAGCCGCAGAATATACAAAATAATCGCAATCTAAGAATTATAAAATATCAATAAAATCCAGTAGCTAGTTCGTAGAAGAGAAAGAACCCTAAACGCTCCCGAAATTTTAGAGGCCTTAATATAAATTAGCCAAGCCTAACAAAATTCTTGAAACCGAATTTATAATAATATAAAGAGACTAGGTGCGTCTAGTTTAATTAGCCGCATTTAGGAGAAAAAATGAAAAAATTAGCAGATTTAACCCCAAATGCCAGCGGGGTAATCAGCGCCATCAATGGCGATAATCGCTTTGTGAACCGGGTGACGGCCATTGGGCTTACGCCGGGCTCGCGGGTGACAGTTATTAAAAATGACCAAAACCGCCCGCTTTTGGTCTATTCCAGAGACACCATGATAGCTCTTAACCGCACAGAATGTAAGGGAATTGAAGTAGAGGAAGAAAGCAGCGGAGGTGCCCGATGAGCGAGAAAAATGAGACGGTAATCGCTCTTTTGGGGCAGCCGAATTCCGGAAAATCCACCCTCTTTAATGCCTTAACCGGCCTAAAGCAGCATGTGGGCAACTGGCCAGGCAAAACTGTAGAAAAGAGGGAAGGGTATTTTGAACACGGCGGCCAAAAATACAAAGTGGTGGATTTGCCGGGGAGCTACAGCTTGTCGGCGAGTTCCGATGAGGAGATTATTACCCGCGACTACATTGCCGGAGGCCTAGCCGATGTGGTTTGCATTTTGGCTGACAGCTCGCAGCTGGAGCGCAGCCTCTATATGCTGGCCGACTATGTGGGGATTAACGTGCCCTGTTTTCTTCTCTTAAATATGTGCGATGTAGCGGAGGAGCAGGGGCAAAAAATAGCTATAGCCGCCCTGGAAGAGAAGCTGGCCATTCCTGCGGTGCTTTTTTCGGCGCCGGAAGCCAAAAATTATGGCGCTTTTTACGGAGCGTTAGCGCGGGCAGTAAGTGAGAAAAAACGTTTAGACGCCAGCGCACTCGACAAAAAATATAGTGAAATAGCCGCTTACGGCAAAATCAAGGCACTTTTACCGGCCGATCTTATGCCGGGGTTTTCGCCGGTGTGGCTAGCCGCCAAAGCCGTGGAAGGCGATGGGCCGGTTTGTGCTAAAATCCGCGCCGCTCTCGCCGCCGCCGGGGAGGAGGAAACACGTCAGGCCTTTGAGGCTGCTATGGCTTCCGTAAGCGGTACCACCGCCGAACATAGAGGCGTGTTACTAACGGGAGCGCGTAAATTTGCCTGGATAGACGACTTGCTGCGGGACACAGTGACCAAGCCGGCCCAAGAACACGCGCTTAGTAAATCAGACCGCCTCTTTACTCACCGTATTTGGGGTAAACCTGCTGTAATTATTACTGTTCTTTTGGGCCTCATTGCCTCTTTTATTCCTGCTCTGCCCTTTATGGCTCTTGGTATGGGGCTGGGGGCGCTCAATGCGCCGGTGCGTGAGTTGCTAACGGGGGCCGGCTGCCCACTCCTCCTCACCTCGCTCATTAGCGATGTGTTTATTCGCTCTCTCGGCTTTATTGTGCAAATGCTGGGCTTTGTTTTTGGCGTGACTCTCGTCTTTGGTCTCTTGGAAGAAATTGGCATAATGGCTCGTATTTCCTATGTTTTTGATAATACCATGTCTAAGCTTGGCTTGCAGGGAAAATCGGTTATGCCCTTTCTTGTGAGCTTTGGTTGCACCATGGGCGGGGCTGCCGGAACACGCGTTATCGACAACTGGGGGCAAAAAGTTTTAACCATTGCTTTGGCCTGGGCCGTGCCTTGCGGGGCCACCTGGGCTGTTGTGCCCATGCTGGCCACCGTTTGGTTTGGGGCAGGGGCGCCGCTCGTAATTGCGGCTATTTTGGCTATTATGATTTTGCACATGTGGCTCACCTCGAAAATATTTGGCCGCCTGCTGGTAAAACCGGCCGACCGCCAGGGCATGATTATGGAGCTCCCGCCATATCATAAGCCCAAATGGGCCGCGCTCTTCCGCTATGTGCTGGGGCGCACCAAAGATACATTTTTCCGCGTACTTAGAGTGGTGCTTTTGGTGGCTTTTCTCTTTTGGCTGCTCTCCTTTTCGGCGAGCGGGCGCATTGAGGATTCTCTTTTATATATCGTGGGTACGGCTATTGAGCCCTTTACCAAGCTCTTTGGCCTTAGCTGGCAAACTTTTATGGCCTTTGTTGCTTCATCCATCGGCAAAGAGGGCGCCATCGGCGTTCTCAGCACCATTTTCAGCGGGAGCGGTGCGGTTAATTTTGGCACCGTGATGGGCGAAACAGCAAACGCCGCCAATCTTAATGAACTTTTGCTGGCGAGTGTTGGTAAACCGGAAGCGCTGGCTTTTATCCTGGCTGTCACCTTTAATATGCCATGCATTGTAGCGCTCGCGGCCACTTATCAGGAGACCCATTCCGCCAAATGGACAGCCATCATCGCCGCCTACTATACTGTGGGCGCCCTCATTTTAGCCTGCATCGCCTATCATATCGGCCTGCTGCTTTGGTGAGAAAATGGAAGAAATTCTGGCGCTTTTAAAAGATGGGCGCTCCCGCTCGGTGGAAATGCTGGCCAAAGAGCTGGGCACTTCACCGGAAGATATCAGGCGCAAGATAGAATTTTTGGAACAAGCGGGGATTATTCGCCGGCTTGCCGAAACTCCGGCCGCAGCTTCTCCCTGCGCCGCTTGCCACGGCTCTTCATCTTGTGCCGGCTGCCCGGGCTGCTGCCCGGCGGAAGGGTTGAAAAATATGGGCACCAGGTGGGTTGTGCAAGAAGCCTGAAAATATCAGCTTTGGCCATTATCCAAAGAGCCGCGCCAAAAAGCCTTTCTTTTCATAAGGTTCTTCTTTTATCTCTGTCACGCTGTAGCCGGTGTCACCAACCACGCTTTTTAGCTTTTCTTTATCCAGCGGAGTTTCCGAGAGAATCACTGTTTCGCCCTTACTATGAGAAGAGGTGACTTTTTTAACTTTAAAGGCTGCTCTTACATGGTCGTTAATATGCGCTTCGCACATGGAGCACATCATGCCGGAAATTTTTAGTGTGGTTTTGGTCAGGCCACCGGCGCCAGGCGAGGGAAGCATCTTCTTGGCCGGGAGCAGAAGCATTTGGGCCTTTTCTTTGGTGTCATCGCTTTCATCATAGCCATCATAGGGGGCGCTGGGATCCGGCACCCGCTTCATCAGCGGCGAGCAAAGCTTATCTCTATGGGCAAAAACCATAGTCAAATCATCTGACCAGCCGGTGTGCCCGGTGATTACCACAATGCGCTTCTTACGTGCCAGGAGATTGGCTTCCAGCTTTTCCAGACTCCTTATGGCGAGCCGGTTATCTTCGGCCAGCGTACTGATAAAACTATAACCACCATCGGCCCCAAACCAAATGGTATCGCCGGTAAAAAGATATGTATCATCAATGAGATAGACCATGTGCCCCCAAGTGTGGCCCGGGACTAAAAGGCATTCTATTTTGATGCCCTCTATCTCTAAAATTTGCCCGTCTTTAAGTAGTTCCCGCCGGTTATCGGTTTTTACCAGCGGCAATTTATAAAGGCCGTGAATGACTTTGCGCCGCACCTCGCCGGTTAAATAGCGATTCTCAATTTCGCTGAGATATATGGTGGCTTCTTTAAAGAGCAGGTCGCTGTCCTGTTCCAAAGCGCCCACATGGTCGGTATCCTGATGGGTGATGAGAATATGCTTTATGGCCGCCGGGTCGATATTTAGCCAATCCATTTTTTCTTTTAATCTTCTATAGTTGTAGCCGGCGTCTATCATGATGGTAACGCCGTTTTTGCTATAAAAGAAGATATTGGCCACCCACTCGCGCACACAGGCCACATGTTCATCGATGCGCCCGGTGTTGAGTGGCTTAAAAATTTCTTTACCGCGGTAAATGCGGCTCATGGACCTTCTCTGATTTTCGCTGTCTTTCCTAGACATTTTATAGCCTTTCTTTTTATTCCGCTGTGCTGGCTCTTTGGCATTCGGCATACATCATGGCAATGCGCGCCGCCATCTCGCGGCTAAAAGTCACCCGGTAGCCATTTTTCTCTAAAAATTCGAGATATTGCCTGGCCGACCACTGATGTTCAAAGCTGATGCCGGCCAGGCGCAAAACGCCCGACCAGAGGCGGCTTTTAAAAGTGCCCTTGTGTTCCACAAAATTGGGCGCGATGAGCAGGCCGCCGGGGCGCAAAACGCGGTCTATCTCACAAAGCGCCCTTTCCGGCTGCGGTATAATGTGCAAAGCATTTGAAATTATTACCACATCAAAAGAATTATCGCTATATGGCAAGGCGGTGGCATCGGCCACCGCAAAAGTGAGATTTTCCGGGCAATCGCCTTTTTGCGCCTCGGCTATCATGCCGGTGGAATAGTCGGTGGCCACCATCCTTTTGGCCGCCGGAGCCACATGTTTGGCGAGTAGCCCCGGCCCGGTAGCAATTTCCAGCACCTCTTTGCCGCTGATTTTCTCGGGAATCCGCGCATACATAAAATCATAAATCTGCTGATCGGCCTTCATGGCCCTCTTGTAGATAGGAGCATAAAGATCCCAGGTTTTTTTATTCATAAAGCGCCTCTTTTCTACTCGCCAATTAGGCAGAGCTAATAATTGTAATATTGTCAAATTAAGAGGCGGTCAAGCTCAAAATTGCGGCGGCTTTGTTTGATACAAGGGGCCGAAAATTGCAAAGCGTGGCAGCGCAAGGAATGGCTTTTAAAACTGGCCATTCCGGAGCATGGACTTTTTTGGCCGCTTGTGGTCTGCCCGCTGGCCGGCCTGCTGGTGGCGGGTATTGGGTTTATTATGGAGTGAAAGCGACAGCCTGTGGCGCTATAACGCCTCTGGAAATCATGTAGTAGGCCATACTAAGTAGCGAAAAGCCTTTAAATCTTTGACATTTATTCGGGTGCCTCTGTTTTGTCAGAAATTGCCAAGATTTTTTGCGCAGAAAAATCAAGAGTCTGAATTGTCCGCAGCTGTTTAAGGGCCATTTCGCGCAAAAGTTCTAGGCGGCGTGGCTGTTTGATATTTTGTTCAATAAGAATCGCGTTATAGCTTTCAAGGTTTGCGAGCACCAAAAGATGATGTAAATCAGTGTAATCGCGGATATTTTCTTTTTTGCCGGGATTATCTTTGCGCCACATTTAATAAATCGGCTTCATCGGCATAAACAAAAGATTTTTGCGCCGCGGTAAGCTCGGGAATTATAAGATTTTCCTTAATGGCATCAGTATGGATTTTATAATTAAGTTTTGAAATTTCGCGGTTTAGGTTCCAGTTTAAAGAAAGCCGGGAGTTTTCATCGGCTTTGAGGCGGCGATAATCTTTTATTATGTATAGCTGGAATTCAGGAGAAAGCCAGGTTGCGAATGACATTGCAATATCTGTATGGGCAAAGGTTCCACCACCATAGCGACCAGATTTTGAGACAATGCCAATTGCATTTGTCTGTTCAATCCATTTAGTTGGGGTCATGACAAAACGATTTGCGCCAGCTTCATTTTTAACCGTGTCGAATTGCACACGGTTAAAATCAGGATTATGCAATGTTTCCCAAACGCCAAGAAACTCTATTGTATTGCGATTTCGCATCCAGTTCTGAATTACAAATCTTGGATCATCTTCATTGCGATATTTTGCAATATCGGTCAGAGAAATAAACTCATTTTCAAAATCGGTGGTGTAAATGCCAATCTCAATTCCCTGAGCATGAATTGTGTCTTTTACTACTTTAGTCATTAGAGTTTCCCTCCCTCAAAGCCGCAAATTCGCCTTAGATAGTCGTCGCGCCAGGATTCCTTGCACTCGATTAGCTGGCTCTCCGGCATTGTGCGCTCCTCTCTCTTCCGCTACTGGCGGGCAAAGTCCACAACTTGTATTATCCGCCGGCGGCAGTTTTGGCTAGCCATTCTCGCCATTTTTTCATCCATCGCCCCGCTAATTATTGAATTTTATTGGTATCTGGCAGACTATAATGGCGGTAAGTAGCAGAGATTCTTTATTCAGTATGGTTTATTATCCAATACAATCCACCTTCCGCGAGTTGTACCTTCACGTCTGATTAGTCCCATTTCTTTTAAATCAGCAATATCTCTTTTGATGGTTTTTTCGGAAACATCACATTCTTTAGCAATACTGGCAAGGCTTAAAAAACCGTCGTTTTTTAATAGAGTTAATATTATTTTGAGGCGCTCTGAAAGTTTATTGGCAGCAGAATTATCATTAGGGACATCATTAGGGACATTAGGGACATCATTAGGGACATTAGGGACATTTTCGCTTTCCAAAGATCGGTAAATAAACACTGTATGAAAAAAATTAGGGCTTACAGAAAAAATATCTGGGGTATAGGCCTTCATCATGCGGTTCATGCCGGTTCCCAGCTGCTCAACCAATTCTACATCCTTAAAAATCCGCATTATTTCCCGGTTGCGAGGACGGGAACAACCGGAGACAAGCTCTTCTTTTGACATGCCGTCAATGAGACCGCCATACGATACAATTTCTACTCTATCCACAAAAATGTAAAACGCTGGGCTCATAAGGTCTGAATAATCGTTATGCACAAAGGCGTTAATGACAGCTTCACGCAAAGAATCGCTGTCTATAAGGCGCTTTTCATGTCTAAACGGATAGGTAATTTTTGCCAATGTACGGTTTTCCACATTCAGCTTTTCCAGCACGGCTTTACAGGATTTTATGATTGAACAATAGCCGTATTCTTCGTTTTCAATAAGATCAGTTTTGTCTCTTCCCGCAAATTTTGCTACCTTTATGGTAATATCGTTTTGGTCGGCAAACAGAAAGGCGTTTATATTGTATTTTTTTCTTCCGTCAGAAAATTGAGCGAAGTTGTAAACTGTTCATTTAGGGTTTTGCCGTGCTCTTGATAGTAGATTTTAAGCTGCTCAAAGGTCAAATCCTGGCGTGGCGATGTAATTACAGAAAGGGAGTTACGAGTGCGACGGGCAAAGGCTTTTTCTATCATCGAACCGGTCATCTGTTCAATGCGGCTACCGTTGCGGATAAAGCAACCTTCGCTGGTCATGCCTTTTTCTTTTAGGTAATATGGTTTTTCCGTGCCGCTGGAAATGATGAGTTTTACAATGCTTTTGCCATTTACGTTTTCAAGTACAATGTCAAAAAGTCCCAGCGTTTCGCCACGAATATTATTCTTTATTCTATCGGCAAGCTGGCATTGCAGCAAATCCGGGTTTTCAACTCCGCAGATTGTTCCGTCATCATCTATGCCGAAGTAAATAATACCGCCATTCTTGGAGTTTAGAAAAGCAATAACGGTCTGTTCAAGTTTATCAGTTAAGCCGCGCTTTAGCTCTATGTGCTGTGATTCGATAAATTCGCCTTTCAATTTATACCTCAAATTTGCAATGCATTAAACCAGTTATGATTTCCTCCACAACCTTTATCTCATCCACGGTCAGGCAGTATGACCAATATAAAAGGGACATTCCACCCCGGCGGGCGCAGTATAGCAGAATAGCGGCGGGGCGGGGAAGAGCTATTTGCGGGGGCTACCCGGCACGGCCCTCACCAGGCAACTATTGGGAATCATTGCAATTTGCCGCCAATCCGTTTTTACAAATGGCGAGGGGCTCCTCTGCGGCTTTGTGGTTAGTTCTCGGCGCTGGCTCTTTTTTTCTTAACTGAAATGCCCGTCTCTTATGATTCTTTTCCTTGATTTTATTCTGTTCTTTCCTCTTTCGGGGAGGAACCCCGCTAGGGGCTCGGTGGCTTGTTTGGCAAAAGCAACAGCCGTTTTCAAAAACTTGATATGCTCATCGGGAATCTGACGCTTGTATTCCAAAGTGTTTGATTCCGGCAGAACAGGTGGAAAAACGGTTTTGTCTGGCATCTCAAGCTCATTTTTTTGCCTGGCGGGCAAAGTTCACAACTTGTATCATCCGGCGGCGGCAGTTTTGGCTAGCTAAAAGCCGGTTAAGGGGGGCAGGAATTATGGATGGATAGGCAAGGCAGACGGTAGGCTGGCATCACCAAGACAACTATTGGATTTTATTGGTATCTAACACGCCATGGTTTCGCCTTCATCTCTCTTTGCCCCTCACATTTCTCGCAACTTGCACTCTATAAACTCCACTTCTTCCTCATTTAAGCAATATTTCTTGTAAAGCGCCGACCGATTTCGGAGATGGAGGAAAAGGTTAGTGTTATCATTGGTTATTTTCTCCATCCACTAAGCATTTTATTTGTTCAGCTGTAGGTAAGATATCTGTCAGCTTTTTCAGCTCGTTTTCGTATTCAGCAACACCGAGAGGGCTTTCAAGCCCACGAAATGCCCATTCAACAACTGTGTCATCTTGGAAAGAATCACAATGTGATGTCCCCAGCCAAGTTGCGAAAAAAGCTCCGGCATTTCTAATTCGCCAACAACTTGTTGGCCAAATTCGGAGGAGGCTTTTCCCTGCTGCACAACTTGCTCATAATAGAACAAATACCATTGGCGGGCATATTTAAGATTAGAATATGAAAGTCCCTTGCTTTCGGGAAATTCATGTTGCAAATCAACACTCAGACTCTTCAAAAAACCGCTTCCCCACGTGCTTTCCGCCTGTTTTGTCACAATATCGCGGCCAAGCGACCAATAAAAGCGCAACAGCTCACTATTGACTTTTATTGCTGCTTTAATCTGAGACTGCCGATAACGCTTTTTCAATTCTGAAAGCCATTTACGATAATCTTCGCCAATATTTTGCTTATCTCTTGTAACAAGAACTGCTCTTTTCATCCCTCACATCTCCCGCACCATGCTCTGGGTAAACTCCACCTCTTCCTTACTTAAGTCATATTTCTTGTGCAAGCCCGTGGCGCTCCCCTCAAAACCGCAAATCCACTTTAAATACTCATCGTGCCAGGATTCCTTGTATTCGATGTTCTGACTCTCTGACATTGTACGCTCCCTTTGTTTGTTCCGGGTGTTCCCCTCACTACGCCTGCCTGTCGGCAGACAGGTTCGGGTCGGGGTTTTCGGGGTTCCGCTATCGCTTCAGCCTCCTCACTTCGTTGCGGTGGCCGCTCCGCGCCCCTACAATCCCTAACGCAATCATCAATTTACAAATATCATCCTGCCAAATATAATATACAAATCAATGGCCAATATAATCACCGTTATCCGAATCCTTTGCAGCATCGCATTACTGTTCGTCTCACCATTCTCAAAATCATTTTACGCCCTGTACATCACAGCCGGTCTCTCAGATATGCTTGACGGACCAGTTGCGCGGAAAACCGGAACCACCAGCACCTTCGGTTCCAAACTTGATTCAATCTCAGATATCATCTTTGTAACAGCCAGCCTCATAAAATTGCTCCCCATCCTGAACATTGAAAAATGGCTTTACGTATGGATCTCGCTCATCGCAGTAATCAAGGTCATCAATATTGTGTCCGCGCTGATAATGTATAAAAGAATCATTTTCCTTCATACTATCTTGAATAAAATTACGGGCCTGTTAGCTTTCATCCTACCTTTGCCCCTTCCAATTCTTGACCTTCGTTATTCAGCTCTCATCGTCTGCACAGTAGCCACAATCGCCGCCATTCAGGAAGGGCATTATATACGAACTGGAAATATATTAAAATAAAACTTGACAATTAAGAAATTACTTAAGATAATTATTTCGTAAAATATTACGAATGTTAGAGGTGCGTATGATATCCATTAAACCTGTTTCTGATTTACGAAATTACAATGAAGTATTGCAGGATGTTGCAGATGAATCTCCTGTTTTTCTCACAAAAAATGGAAGAGGTTCTTACGCTGTTATCACAATAAAAGATTACGAAAGGTTAACTGCCACGAAAACTCTTTTCACAGAACTTAAAAAAGGAGAAGATTCAGCTGCAAAAAATGGTTGGTTGGATCCAGCTGATGTTAGAAAAATGGTAGGTCTTTAATGTTTGAAGTAAAGATTACGCCACAAGCCGCAGAAGATTTACTCGAAATTAAAAACTACATAGAAAACGAACTTCAAAATCCTATCGCAGCACATAATGCAGTTCTAAAAATTGTAGAAACCTATGAGAACTTAGCTGAATTCCCAGAAATAGGAATTCCGGTAGAAAGGTATGTTCTCTTTCCTACAGATTACAAATTTGTTCTTGCAAATAATTATTCGATTTTTTATAGAATTGAAGATAAAATTGTGAGAGTTATAAGAATAATATATTCAAAACGAGATTTTGTAAGAATCTTATTTGAAGATAAATAATTGTATAATAAAAAAGAGCGTTCCCTCTGCTCCCTTCGGTCGCAGAGGTCGGCTGTTCCGCAGTTCCCTAACGGTCAGCCGCTTCCTTCGCTCCTTACAGTCGCTCAGTCCAGTGGCCCGCTTCGCGGCTGCTCCATAGCCTAACGCGGTTAAATATTTACAAATATTTTTTTGCCCCATATAATAATTGTAAGGCGGACACCCGCATTGGGGGTGCTTTGGAGGATAAAAAAATGGAAAATAAAGCTTATCAAAGAAAAGGTGTAAGTTCAAATACTCAAGTAGGAAAAGAATTTGAAAATGAAATTTTCAATTTTTTAAAAAGGAATGGAATTTCTGTAGAAACTCAGAAAAAGGTTGAAATCGGAATTAACGCAAAAAAAGAACATGCATTTGATTTTGGAAATAATTCTATTCTTGTCGAATGCAAATCTCAGACTTGGACAGAAACAGGTAATGCTCCTTCTGCTAAAATAAAAAATTGGTCTGATGCAATGTTTTCATTTTATCTTGCTCCAAAAAAATATAAAAAAATATTTTTTGTTGAAATGAGTTCTAATCAGAAATATTGCAAAACTTTACTTGAATATTTTATTGACCATTATTTTTATCTTATTCCATCTGATGTTATATTAATTGATTATTATACAAAAGAAAATAATTTCGAAGTATATATGTATGATAGTAATGCAAAAATTCACATACATAAGAATAAAGATGATTTCTTTAATTGTTTGAAATAAAGAATCTTTCATAAGGTTTGTAAAAATGGAATATACAGAAAATAAAGAAAAAATAATTAATGATAATCTTAAATGGGCAGATAAAAATGAAATAGAAGAATTTCTGAATGATTCAAGTTTTTCAGAATGGATAGAATCTTATAAGGAACAGAAAATAACAGATCCAATTGAACAATGGATTTCATCTGGCATTAGATTATGGAAAGAAGGTATGTTGTAATCGATTTGTTGCATACATAAATATATAATCACATAACAAAGAGTAAAAGCCGACAGGTAGTCAGGTTGTCTGCGGTTTAAGTAATTGTTATATGTGTATTCCTTCGCAATCATTTATCTGCAAAACTATTAGACAAAACATCATATTGTGGTATAATTATCCCATAAAGGAGTGTAATTATGCCACAGATTGTTCCCATAAGAGACTTAAAGAATACGACTTCTATTTCAAATCTATGCCATGAAACCCAGGAAC
>JAEEML010000025.1 GCA_016283195.1 Deltaproteobacteria bacterium
ATAATACCGTTGAGCTCCGCTTCTTTAGCTGTCGCCGCTTCCTGAGTAGCAGTTAAGTTGTTATTCAGCTCATTAATGGATTCATCGCGCTCAGCGATAATGCCATTGAGCTCCGCTTCTTTAGCTGTTGCCGCTTCCTGAGTAGCAGTTAAGTTGTTATTCAGCTCATTGATAGATTCATCGCGCTCAGCGATAATACCGTTGAGCTCCGCTTCTTTAGCGGCAGCGGCAGATTCGGTATCGCTCAGAATAGTTTTGGTATCATTTAACTCGGTAGTTAAATTGGCAATTTTATCATCGCGGGTAGCAATTTCGCTGGTGGCTTGATTACGCAACTGGTTAAAAGCCTGTTCAGCCATCTCCATCTTTTTGATGGTGTCTTGCTCTTTTTCGGCCAGAGTATTTTGTAATTCGGCAATTTCGTTGTCTTTGGTCTCGCGCAAACTGGCTATATCGGCTTCAAGTTGCTCAATAGTGGCTTGGCGACTTTCCAAATCAGCGGTAGTTTCTTGTCTATACGCGCTATAAGCAGTGCGCACCTGATTCAAATCATTTTCAATCGAGGCTATACGCGCATCTCTTGAAGAGAGCATTTGATCGGCATTATCAAATTCGCGCTGTTTTACTTGCCAGATTTGCGCAATAATAGCCAGATCGCGTTCGCGCTCATGGAGTTTTTCACGCAGTTGTTGGATTTTGGCATCCGGGCCATCAAGGTGAGTTTTGGCCGGACGCGGCGGCGGCGCACTGGTGTTCACTCCGCGCACTGAAGTAAAAACACGTTGCAAGAAGGCCAAATCTTCGGCTGTTACTTCTGATTTTATAACAGAATCTTCGCCACCTTGGCGCCGCGGCGGTGGTTTGGGACCACTGCTGATAGGCGGCGGCACAGCCGGCCCGGCGGGAATGGCTTCAATAGCCTCAATTTCTTCTATCTCTTCCAACTCTTCCGTGCCAGGCCGTGAGGGCTCCTCCTCTAAGTTATCAAGAGCGGAAAAATCATCACCGGATAGTGCATCAAGTTCATTGTCAATGTCACTCATAAAACCACCTCTATTCTAGTTACTAATATCTTAGTGTTTCTTAATATTTATCTTCTGTCGGCTTAATAGCCAGAGCCTCAATAGCTATCTGGGCTTCGGCCGGCAGGGCAGCTACTCCGATGATGGATATAGCCGGAAAAGAGCCGGGAGCAAAATATTTGTGCATAATTGGATATAGTGCTTTTTCGTTTTTAATATCAGTAAGATATACTCTGACTTGTGCTAGTTCGGTTGGGGCAAAACCGCCATCTTTTACCAGGTTAATAAGGTTATTGAGCACTGTTTCGGCCTGTTTGTTAAAATCCGGGCCGACAAGTCTCCCGGCTGTTACAAATGGCAGTTGCTGGCTGATAAAAAGCATTTTATCGGGGAGATCTGCCAATAAGGCCTGCGGGCCGACTCCCAAAGAAGGGGGAGTGCGCCGTGATTGTATTGCCTGATGTGTTTTGCTCTTGGGACCTACTGCCATCTTATCCTCCATGCAGTAAAAAACCGTGCGCATTATATTTTAAGAAATTGCGCTTGTCGATAGTCAGTAACGAGCTTTTTTGCTAAATTGTGAGCCTCTTTTATGGCTGTTTTGAATTGTTTTTGCGAAAAACAATTAATCAGTGCTTGACATTTAACAGCACCGCTACTACTATTCCTGGCCGCAAAGGAGTGGAAAATAGCTATGTTTTCCATATATGCACATGAAATCGGTGAAGAAGGCCTGGAGCACGAGGAAGAGCTCTCTTCTGAAGACCTCGCTGTTATTGCCGAAAATGACGTTGTTTATAAGCCTTTAGGCGGGTGGCTTAAAGTAAAATTAAGCCGCGTGGATGACTATATTCGGGTGAATGGCACTATAGAAGCTCAGGTTGAAGCTACTTGTGTGAGTTGCCTGGACACCTTTAAAGTAGAGCAAAAATTGCCTCTTGAGCTTTTTCTCTCTCCCGGCGAAGATATTGATGAAGCTTCAGCCGATGAAGAAGAAATTTTGGTTGAGGATGAAAAGAGCGGCATTGACCACTATAATCCTGAAGAACCGATAGAAATAGGGCGGATGGCTATTGAACTTTTGTGTATCGCTTTGCCGATGCATCCGCGTTGTAAAGAAGATTGCAAAGGCCTTTGTCAGGAATGTGGGGCCAATTTGAATCACGAAACATGTAACTGTCGCCATATTGCCGACCCACGTTGGCATGCATTGGCGAATATTAAATTAGATAATAAATAAGCGTCATTAACGCATCTAGGAGGAGAAAATGCCAGTACCAAGAAGACGTAAATCACATGCTCGTAGCCGCACCCGCAAGGCGCATGACTTTTTAACCGCTGGCCGGGCGGTGACTTGTCCGCAATGTCAGAGCCCCATGCGTCTGCACCGTGTTTGCATGGAATGTGGCTACTATATGCACAAACCGGTTATTGAAGTCCAAGAAAAGTAATTATCTGATTTCATTAACAAAATGAGCCATCCTGAAGCAGCCCCAGTTTTGGCAAAATTGCTCTTTGCTGTACTTTATAGCGATGAGAGTGAGTGCCAAAAAGCCAGGGAGCTGCTTGAGGAGGCTTATGGCTCCATAGACTCCCGGAGCGCCCCCTATCCATTTGCCGATACTGATTATTATGCCGCGGAAATGGGTGAGGGGCTTAAGCGTATCTTTTTTGCCGTGGAAAAACTGTTTCCCCCGGAAAATCTGCCGTCTGTCAAGCATAATTGTGCAAAAATAGAACAGGAACTCAGCAATTCCGGTTGCCGCGTGGTGAATATCGACCCCGGTTATTTGGACCTTGGAAAATACGTGCTGGCCTCTTACAAACCGGCACCCACCAAACTTTACCTTGGTGCCGGTGTTTATGCCGATGTGACACTCCTTTTTCAAAATCGCACATTTTCGCCGCTGCCCTGGTCTTTCCCGGATTTTAGAAGCGGCATTTATAATGAATATTTGCTAAAATTACGCTATGAATATCGTCGCCAAAGAAGAGAATATTTGTGATTAATTACCGCTAAATATTGGAGTAATTATGAATTATCATCCTCTTGTTTACGAGGTGCAGACCAGGTGTTGGCTACGTGAGCTTTCTCCTAAAAGTGAGCTTATCAGTTTGGCTAATGTGCCGGATGAAGCGCTTTCAGCTATAAAAGCCCAAGGTGCCGATTATCTCTGGCTCATGGGCGTCTGGCAAACCGGGAAAGCCGGGCGCCTTGAAGCGCTTAATCATCCTGATTTGCAGCAATCCTACCGTGAGGCACTGGCGGATTTTGTACCGGCTGATGTGGTCGGCTCGCCTTATGCTGTGGCGGCTTACCGTGTCTCGCGTGATTTTGGTGGTGATAAGGCGCTTAAAAAATTTAGAGAACGCCTTAAAGTTCATGGACTTAAACTTATTCTTGATTTTGTTCCCAATCATGTGGCACTTGATAATGAATGGGTTGGTGAGCATCCGAATTATTTTATTGAAGGCATAGCCGATGATGCTGCAAATGGTCTGGGGCGCAAAGTGGCCACCAGGGAGGGCGAAAAGGTTTTTCTCCATGGCCGCGATCCGTACTTCCCACCCTGGACCGATACTTTTGAGCTGAACTGGAGCGAGCCGGAGCTCATAAAAGAGCTCACTAAATTGCTTTTGCGCTTGGCTACCATGTGTGACGGTTTGCGCTGCGATATGGCTATGCTGCTCCTTAAAAAAGTTTTTGCCAAGACTTGGGGGAGAGAAATTACCGGCACCGAAGAGCCGTGGCATAAACTCATAAGCGCAGTAAAAAAAGAGTTTCCTTCGTTTCTCTTTTTGGCCGAGGCCTATTGGAATATGGAGTGGGATCTCACAGAACAAGGCTTTGACTACGTTTACGATAAACGCCTTTATGACCGCCTTTTGCACGGCGATGCCGCTTCTTTACGAGCGCATCTTTCTATGACGAGCGATTTTCATCGCAAACAGCTCCGTTTTTTGGAAAATCACGATGAACCGCGGGCCGCCGGTGCTTTTTCTCTTGAGCGCCACAAAGCAGCTCTGGTTATCCTTTCCGGACTTCCGGGAATGTGGCTTTTGCATCATCATGAGGCCGATGGGGCGCAGATTAAATTGCCAGTGCAACTGGCGCGTTATCCTCATGAAGAAGTAAATCAAGAACTACATGAATTTTATCAAAAAATACTTACTATAACCGCTAATATATCAAAAGGCTGCCGCTGGGTATTATTACCTGTGCGCAGGGCGTGGGAGGAAAATTACACCGCTTACCAATTTATTGCTTATGCTTTGATTGCTGACGGCCAAATAAAAAATATTGTTGCCGTTAATTTTGCGGAGCGGGGCGGAGAGTGCTATCTTGATTTGGGAGAGTTTGAACTTTTGGAGAAAAAATATAAATTATTCGATATGTTAGCTGGAGTAGAATATGAACGCGACGGTGACGAATTGCGCCAGAAAGGTCTTTATATTTCCTTGCCACCTTGCGGTTTCCATTATTTTGCTGTTGTCTATGGGGATTAAACTGTGCTAGAAGGTACCGTTGACTCTTGGTTTTGAGACTCTCATAAGAGTTCAAACATTGAGTAGCAATAGAGGCCTTGTTGGTGACGGTGCCTCGTTTGGGGTTATACATGAATTTAAGATTAACCGGTTTTTTCTGTGTGGCGGTACTTATTTCCATGCAGTTAGCTCTGCCTGCCCATGCCCAGACAGAGGAAGAGCTCTTAGGCGGTCTTCCTACTGAGGAACCTGCCGAAAATCCTGCTCCCAGAGCTTCCAAGGCCTCAGCTAAAGAAGATGAAAAAGCTGAAGCGGCGGAAGTGAAAGACGACAAAGCTGCCAACGATAAGGCCGAAGCCGCCGAGAAGCAGGAAAAGAAGAAAAAAGAAGAGCTTGAATCGCGCAAAGATATCATCAAAAGTGTGCAGCGCCGGCCTGTTTTGAAGAAACATCGCTTGGAGCTTAATGTCTTCGGCGCTATGACTATTAACGATCCGCTCTATTTGACGTTTGCTTTACAAGGCAGCGCCCACTTCTTCTTGGCTGAATCGCTTTCAATCGGTGTTGGTATTGCTTACCTTTTTGATGCTGTTACTCTTGGCGGCGTGGCTGATGTGCGGCGTAGCGAACGCGCTGTTCCTTCGGTCTTTGAACGCCCGAATATGGCTGGCACCATCGAGATGACTTTTAACCCGCTTTATGGCAAAGTGTCATTCCATAATGCTGCTATCGGTCATGTTGATACTTACCTTATCGGCGGCTTCGGCGGTGTTTTTAATTTTCACAAAACCGGGCGCCCTGCCGGTGTTATCGGCATTGGCCAGCGCTTTAATTTACTCAGCTGGCTCAATATTAAATGGGAACTACGCGATTATATTTTCAATGATACCATCGAGAGTAATTATGGCACCAATTCTGATATTCAAAACTACTTCATGCTGAATATCGGGGTTGGCTTCTTTATCCCTCCAACTTTTTCTTATAAAATAAGGTGAGGTGCAATAGTATGAACCGTACACACCGTATTTATAATATAATTTCTTTGGCTACCTGTGCACTATTTTTGCTGGCAAGCCAAAATGCCGAAGCTCGCAGACGTACTCCCACAGCCAAACCGGCCGCCGCGGCAACAGTAGAAAGCCGTTCCGGTTTGGAAGGTGAAGAAGAACAGCAGGGCGAAGCAAAAGATCCAGCTGCCAGGGCTGAATCTGCCAGAGCCGATGAAGAAGCTGCTGCCGAAGTTGCCGAGAAAAAAGCCAAGACTTCTGTCGGTGTTCCGCTTTCTCAGCGCATTAAGGCGGTTACCAGTCAATCGTTTATTCACAAAAAACGCTTTTTAATCGGGCCGGTTATCGGCACAACCATCAATGACCCGTTTTATGCCAGCTTGGCACTTGGGCTGAATGCCGGTTTTTATGTTACCGAGCATTTGCTTATTGGTCTTAGCGGTGAATTTTTGCCGGTCAATGGGCCAACTAATCTGGTTAAAGTTGTGGGGCGTGCCGAAGGTAAAGAGGCCGCTCATTACTATGCCCCGATGTATTTTGCTTATGTGGATGTTAACTGGGTGCCTTTCTACGGCAAAATGTCCATAATGGCCGAAGGCGTTTTGCATTATGATTTTTATCTTGTGGGCGGTCTTGGTATCGCCGGTATGCGCTCGACTGATGAAAATGTTGATTACCCGCCACTTAGTATGTCTGGTAAGTTGGGTATCGGCGCTCATCTTTTTGTTAATAAATGGATTGGTATTCGCGTTGAATTAACCGATCGTATCTCTTACGGCGCGCGCTACATAGGTGATGTACCTGGTAAAGAAGAGGCCAGTATACAAAATATTATTGGGCTCACTGTCGGCGCTGATTTTCTATTTCCCAGAAGCTGGTAAGTGAGGTTGGATATGTATATGAATAAAGCGGCATATTTCCAATTTCTGCGTATTGTGACTGTATCAGGGCTCGTAATGATCCCCTCTTTGGCTAAGGCTCAGGATATGAGCGGCGATATGGGTTTTTCTCTTGACCTAAATGCCCCGGCCGGTGATAGCGGCGGCTTTGCTATTGATCTTGGCAGCGCCCCAAGTTCCGATGCCGGCAATAGCGGTGGTATCAGTATAGACCTTGGTAGCGGTACTATGGATGCCGGTAGTGATGGCGGCTTTGTTATCGACCTTGGTGATAGCGGCGATTTTTCCATCGGCGAAATAGATCTTGACTTTGGTTCCGGTGAAGAGGGCGATGGTCTTGATTTTGGCAGTATTGATATGTCTTCCATTTCCGAGATTAAGTCGGTGGAGCGGGAACAATACGAAGAAGCCTTGAAGCTTATGCGTAACGAGCGCTGGGAACTCGCTGCCGCCAAGTTCTTCCATATTTTAAATGATGATGCCTATAAAGAGTTTTATTTTGAATCAGAATATCAATTGGCTAAAGCGCTCTATAAGATGAATCTCTTCCATCCCTCTTTGGAACGCTTTAAAGTGATTCTCAATAAAGGCCCTGAGCACCCGCGTTATAAAACATCCATTGAATGGGTTTTCTTTATTAGCCGTAAAATTGCCGATCAAAGCGAAGTTCTCAGAGAACTGGCTAAATTCCGCAAAGTTACCTGGCCAAAGCAATATCGCAATGAGTATCGTTTCCTTTTGGCTAAGTATCTGTTTTCCCAAGCGCAAATTTTTGAAATTCAGCGCATAAAAGACGAAGAAGCGGCAAAACGCAATAAAAAACGCCAAAAATCATTTGATTTCAAAGAGTTTGAAGAGCAACAGTCAGAAGATGACTGGGGCGAGACCTTTGTTATTTCCACTGATGACGATGATGAAGATAATTCCTTTGATTTTGGTGAGATAGATCTCAGTGACGGTATGGTTTTTGATATAGAAACCGAAGGGCAAATGCGTGCCGAGACAGCTCCGTTGCCCACAACAGCTAAAGAAGCTATTGATTTAGCTTTGGAATTGCTTTCAAAAATTTCCGACAAGAGTCAGTTTAATGCCCAAGCACGTTATTTGGAAGGTCTTCTTCATTACCTGAGCGGCTCGCGCATGGATATTGAAACCAGTGTTAAATCTTTTGTGCAGGTTGTGCGTATTTTAGATCCGCGTAAAGCTAAAAAGACTGACCCGGTTCTGCGGGAAGCCGCATTTTTGACACTAGCCAGAATTCACTATGAATTCCGCCAGTTTGACCGCAGTGTTTTCTATTATGATCGTATTAACCGCGATAGCGATGCCTGGCTCACCTCGCTTTTGGAATCCAGCTGGGCCTATTACCAACGCGGTGATTTTGAAAAGGCTTTAGGTAATCTTGTTACTCTGCATTCTCCGTTCTTTAATGATGAATATTTCCCGGAGTCCCAAATTTTGAGAGCTGTTATTTATTATGAAAATTGTCGTTTCCCGGAAACGCGTGAAATTGTTGAAAACTTTATGAAAGATGCCCGCCCGGTTTTGAAGTATTTGCAATCTTATGTAAAAGATAAACCGGATCCGGAAAAGCTCTATGAGCAAATTGATATGATGCTTAAATCAAAGCGCCGCCGCACTACCGATGAGCTGGCCAATAAAGTTATGCGTCTGGTGACTATGGATCAAGATGTGGTTACCGCGCGTGAAAAGGTGGCGGAAATTGATAAGCAAATTGCTATATTAGATAAAAAATCCGATGATTTTAAGAGCACCAATATGTATGCTCAATTGATTGAGGAGCTGACATCTTTGCGTAAAGTGAGAATGCGTGAAGGCGGCCAGCTCTTAACAGAGCGTTTCAATAAAGAAATCAATGCCTTAAAGTCGCTTCTTTCTCAGGCTCTGAGTATTCGTATTGAAGTAAATAAACGTGAGCGCGAAATCATTCGTCAAAAAATGCTTGGTGAGGATGCTGGTGTTACTCAGCGTGCTTATGAGGCCTCTGTAGTAGTTGATGATGAACACCTTTATTGGCCTTATGATGAAGAATATTGGCGCGATGAACTTGGTACTTATGAATATACTTTAAGCTGGGGTTGTAAGTAGTTTAGAGGTTTTTAATGTCCAGTTCCCTGCTTTTTGGGAATTATGTTCTGCTTGGTCGAACTCATCAAAGTGCGGTGGTTGATACTTATATCGCCCACTCAATCAATGAGCTTGAGGCACCTGTTTTTTATCAACTTGAGCGCCTTAGAAGTGCCGCTCGTAAAAATCTCACCGATGCCCAAAATGTTTTTCAGGAAGCTACCGCTCGCCTGGCGCAAATTGATTCCCCGGAAGTGCCAAGAGTTATTTCTTCCGGCTCTCTCGAAGGGGAAATATATTGGGCACGCCACTATATAGATGCGCGACCTCTGGCGCAGGTCCTTAAAAAGTTAGCCCACTTAAAGGTTTCTCTTAGTGATGCTATGGTGGCGCATATTGTTGGAAAATTGGCCGGGACATTGCCTGATGTTTTAAAACTTGATGGCACATTCCCTTTGATAGCCCCTTATCCGCGCCATGTTTTAGTTGGCTTTGACGGCCGCATATATAATGCCGATATCGGTCTTTCTTTTTGGCTTTCTGCTCAGCCTAAGAGTGAGCTTACCGAAGAGCGCTGGCGTCTGCCTTATATTGCTCCGGAAGAATTAAATGGCGGTAAAGTTGAGCAAAAGACGGCTGTTTATGTTTTAGGAACGCTCATGTTTGAGCTTTTGGCTGGGAGGCGTCTTTTTGCCAAAGGTAGCGATAAGGAGATTGTTAAGCGCATAGCGGCCGGTGAATATACGCAAATTAGCGCTTTAAAGTCGGCTATAAGTAGCGAATTAGCTGATTTACTTAAATCTATGTTGGAACTTCTTCCGGAAAATCGCCCTTCAGGTGGCGAAATTATAGCTGCTCTGGCTCCGTTGGCAGAAAATGGCGAGAAAGATTGGAATGAGCTTATTGCTAAGCATTTCCAGGAAGAAAAGGCGGCCGATGAAGCTAATAT
The DNA here is from genome assembly GCA_016283195.1 of Deltaproteobacteria bacterium. Lineage (GTDB taxonomy): Bacteria > JAEEML01 > JAEEML01 > JAEEML01 > JAEEML01 > JAEEML01. The sequence continues at coordinate 9,452 of JAEEML010000025.1, forward strand.
GGCTACTCTTAAGGATAAAGTAGCTAAATTCAAAGCAGAGCAGGAAGGTAGCGGTAGCGCAAAAGCAGAAGCTAAGTCTAGGCGCCAAGAAGTTGTTACCGAAGAGATAGGTGCAGATGAGCCTGCAGAAGAGCAGGAAGCAAAGCCGGTGCGCCGAGACGAAAGCGCTATTCCCACTGCCGAATTGGCAGTTCCGCCGGAAGCAGTAGATGCCAAAAAGGAATTTGAAGCCTTAGGCGCTCAATCTGATAATGTAGCTGATGCTGCTACATCAATTATTGCTGCTAATTCTATCGCTCTTGGTAATGATGATCCATTTGGTGAGACTTTGCAAAATGCCGATGAATTGCAAGCCAAAATAATAGCTGCCAAAGAATCAAACGCTGAGCCGCAAGAAGAAAAGTCTCAAGATAAAGGCGAGAAAAAAACAAAAGAGAAAAGCAAAAAAGATAAAAAGAAAAAAGCCGCAAAAGAGGTAACTCCTGCTCCGGCCCAAGTGCCTGCCGCAGCTGTGGGGCCAATGGCACAGCAACAGCAGTTAATGCAACCGTTGCAGCAGTTTCCTGAAGCCCAGCCGCTTATACCTCCGGGATATCAACCAAATGCATATATGGATAATTTTAACATGATGCAGCCAATGTATCCGCAAAGCACTATGGGAATGATGCCTCCGCAAACACCGCCTGAATCTAAAGGAATTGGGGCTGTCGGCTGGGTGCTTATAGTGCTTTCAATTGTAATTTCAATGAGTTTGGTGCTTGGAGCGCTCCTTTATTCCAAGGGCCGTTTGCCGCAACTAGAGCGTTTTGGCTTGCCTCATGTAGAAGCTCCGGCAGTAAATACTGGGCCGGCTATAGTACCTAGCGGGGTTATTGTTGAACAGCCCAGTAACAAGTCGGACAATAATCAAAATAAATAACCATATAAAATATAAAAGTTATTAGTCCATTCAGGACCAATTCCCCGTGCAAAGCCGATGCTTAGGGTGCCGGCTTCATAGTAGGCGATTTTTATATCGAGGCGTAATTCCGCTCCGGGGCCGATGGCTAGGCGCCCATTTTGCATATCTTTCAGCGAATCAACCAAATAGGCGGCATCGCAGAAAAAGGCCAGGTGCAATTGGTCAAAGTATATAGGCAGGGTGGAAATGCCGCGCTGGATGCGCCAAAGCAAAAGGCGCCATTCAAGTGTGCCCTTGATATAGCTATTGCCGGAAAGTGCAGCCATATTAAAACCGCGCAGATAATTTAAAGTATAAGAGCCCAAAGAAGAAATGGCACCGGCTATATTGCTGATTTCCGGCCCGCCGAGCGAGTAAAGGTAGTTTGGCGAATCCGGGCTAAAGCCAAAGGCCCCCTGAATGCGCCAGGCTAAAGTGGAACGTAGTGTTGGAATATTTTGATATTGTTGATAATTATAGCTTAGATGGTAACTCTCCTGAGTTGAACCGAAGGCCTTATGTTCACACTCCAAGCCTAAAGAGAAAGAGAGCCCTCTGGCATTGTGCAGACTTTGGTAATACGAACGCACGGTGGAAAAGTTAAAATAAAAACCCAGCCGGCCAAAATGGTTGTCCGGCAATTCGATTTTTTCCTTACTCTCCGGAAAATAGCGCTCTCTAAAGAATGGGCGGTAAAAACTAAAGCGGTAACTTAGAGAAAAACTCATGCTATAGCGCCAGCGGCTTATCGGATAGCTTAAACTGAGTGAGGCACTGGTGATTTTATGGGCCAGGCGCCTTTCCCAGGGGCGGGAAATGGAGGCGCGGCCCATGCCAAGGTAGTGAGAAAAGCCTAAGCCGATGTTGATAGGCCAGAAGCCTGTGGAATAGCTAAGGCTTACTCCTGGATAGTAACTGGCTAGGCCATAATCTAAGGAAAATGAATAATTATGGTGATTTAATATGTCACTTCCCGATGTGGTAAAACCAAGACTATAGCCGTAAGGATCCTGCGTAAGTGTGGGCAGCCATAGGCGCGGCAGTAAGGTATACCAAGGAGAATATTTCTTTTTAGACCAGTTTTGCTGCTCTGCACTTTGGGTAAGGCTATTATTGGTATTTGTGGCAGTTTTAAGCGGCTCATTAAGTGAATTATGGTCAGCTATATTGGCTGCTATTGGCGAAAAGAGGGCCTGGGCCGGGCAAGGTACTGTAGCGCGTTCAAGCCACGCTTCGCGATTTTGTGGTAACATGGCTACATTATAGCCATTCTCACCAAGTTTAAGAAAATAGAGGGCCTTGCCGGCTTCCAATGGATAAAATGCCCCGGCTATTTCATCGCTAATTTGATAAAGATGGCAAATATCATTGCCAGCCGGGGTTAAAGCAAAGATATTAAAGGTTTCATCGTCCAAATCGCCATGAAAATAAAGAATATCACCATTTGCAGAAAAGTGCTGCCCACTGAGCAAATGGCCACCTGGAGAAAAGCGGGTTTTATGGCGATAGCTATTGCCAGCGCGACGAAAAATATCAAAATAGCGCTTGCCGCCCTCTGTCCAGGTGGCAGTGATGATGAGATTATCGTCAGGTGAAAATTGCGGATAATAAAATACCTCGGAATTATTGGCTTTTTTTATTAACTTCTTTTGGCTGAAATCGCTGCTGGCAAGCCATAGAGAGGAAGTGTTGCCTTCGTTTATTACATAAGCTAGCCATTTCCCATCATGTGAGAAAACCGGCTGAAAAATGCGCTCCGGTGCTTTTTTAGCGCGGTGCGAAACATGGCGTCCTTTGGATAACTCCATGAGCTCATTATAAAAAGTAAAAGTATTCTGCCATTCGGTGATAGTGAAAAGCAGGTGGCCATCTTCAGGTGAAATGGCTGGGTGACTGCTGCTTTGGGCTCTGGATACTTTGCGCACCTTGTTGGTATTTAGATCCAGACGGTATAAGCGGCTGTCATCATTGCCGTTGCCGCTGACAAAATAGATATTATTCTCATAAAGCAAAAGCGGGCTCTTGCTGTGGCCGTTTTGGGTGAGAAGCGTACTTTTAGGCAGAGCACGAGCCGCTATGGCCTCTCCTTTGGCCTTAGCTGCACTGTTTAAATTGCTTATAAGCAATTTGTAAACGTCATTTATTTTAAGATTACCGGCACTAAAAGCCTTGGTTTGGATAAAGTAGGGAATAACAGAAGTGCCATATAGATGTGAATAGGCCGCCGGCCATCTATTGCCGCTTAATTCTCCGAAAAGATTGATCATATGGCCGCCGAAAAGGTAAGGAATAGTGCCATAAGGCCACTTGGCGGCGGCATTAGTTATTTGGTCTAATTTTGGCAGCTCGCCGGCGGCGGCCAGGGCGCGCAGGTAGCCGGTCATCAGCGGCGAATTCAAGCGGCCCGGTGTGCCGTTCAAAGATTCGGCATAGACAGCATAGCCTTCAATAAGCCATTGTGGCTGAATAGAATTAGGGCTCCACCAGGGGCCAAAGATGGTGTTAAAAGCTTTGGGCAGGCCGTGCACGGTATCCAGTTGCAAAATATGCATATATTCATGAGTGAGCAGGCTGTCGGTGCGGTCGGCCATATCCATGAGCTCGCTCAAATCGGTGGGCGGCGTAACATAATATTTTATTATGGGCATGGGGCTGGTTTGGGCGCTGCCGTTGGCGCTATCAGTGTGGTCGGTGATAAGCAAAACCACTTTTGAGGTGGGATAATGGCGCATAAGCGGGCCGAGATCCAAATAGCGCTGCTCCAGGATAAGAGCGCTTTTTTCGGCCAGGAGTTCCAGCTTTTCTGGGTAATAAATAATAAAGTGCTTAGTTGAGAGCTGCTGCCAGTTTAGTGCTGGATCATAGCCGGCTCTAAGGGGCGCAGCGCTCAAAAAGCATAGCAAAAAAGCTAATATTCCTGCCTTGATAGCGCCGCTTATAAGCCGGGTTTCAGCCATGAAATTTAGCTTTCGTTATTAACAGCCATTTGCACATATACCAGGGAGAGCAGGGTAAAGACAGTGGCCTGGATAAAACTCGTCATCATGCCCAAAAGGACAATGGGAATCGGCACAAGCGGAGCGCAGAGGCCAACAAAAACGCCAACTATTTTGTGATCGCCCATCATGTTGGCCATAAGACGCACGCTTAAAGAAAAGGGGCGGGCGATGTGGCTTACCATTTCAATTACCAGGAAAAAGGGAGCCATAAACCACCCCCACCAGGTGCCGGCGGGGTTCACTGTGTGGGCAATGTAATGTAAACCTTGCACTCTAAAGGCCCAAAAATTGTAATAAATAAAGACAAATATAGCGGCTGCTACCGTGGTGTTCCAATTTTCGGTTGGCGGAATAAACCCCGGCAAAAGGCCCAGTAAATTAGAAAAAAGCACAAACATACCGAGAGCGGCAATAACCGGAAAATGTTTGGCGGCATTGGCAGGCCCTAAAAGCTCGCGGCACTGTTTGTAAACCATCTCCAGAAGCACTTCTATAGCGCCCATAAAAGAAGGATTGGGAGCAGGTAAAATGCGCTCCTTATCGCTATAAGAAAGGCGGTAGTGCAGGCCGATAGTCAGCATGATAATAAAGACTAAAATAGCGCCGATAACATGTTGTAAAACAATAGGCGCGCCTTCCACCAGAGAGGCCGGGAGGCGGGAAGCTATATTCTCTTGTAAATCCATAAAACCCGGCACTATATCGAGCCAGGTAGCGGGATGTTCCATCTGCTTGCTCCAACGGAGGCTAAATATTAAGCGCTCCGGTAGATCTATTTACTACATAAATTGCGGCGCAGGAAGTGGCCGGCGCCAAATTTTCCTAAAAATTTGCCATCTTGGGCAATAATTTGCCCATGGCTTATGGTGCAAACAGGCCAGCCGCTTAAATGCATGCCTTCATAAGGTGAGCAATCGCTCATGGTGGCCATATTTTCGCCGCTTTTTAGTGTGATCTCTTTATGTGGATCAAAGATAACTACATCGGCATCTTTGCCAATATTTAGCGCGCCTTTTTGCGGCAGACCATGAATTTTAGCCGGATTAGTGGCGATGAGGTCAACCCAGCGCTCCAGTGAATAAAACTTTAGATCGGCGGCCATGTGGTAACTAAGTGGCAAAAGCAGGTCCACACCGGGCAGGCCAAAAGCCATTTTGTGATAATCGCCGCCCCAGCTCTCTTTTTGCTGGCGATTAAAGGCGCAGGTGTCGGTGCCCAAAAGGTCAACAGCACCGGCCTTTATGGCTTCTTGCATGGTTCTTACCTCATCTTTGTGGCGCACCGGCGGGCAACTGGCGTAGAGATAGCCATCGGGCCTTTTGTAGAGCTCGTCATTTAAGAGAAAATATTGCGGGCAGCTCTCTCCAATGACATCTATGCCACATTCTCTCGCCGCTTTGACCATCATTGCCGACCTGGCTGTTGACATGTGCACTACATAAAGATGGCCGCCGGTGGCCTCAGCCCAGGTAATGGCTCTTTGCACTGCTTCCCATTCGGTAATGGGCGGGCGGCTCATAATGTGAGCGTAGGCGCCATATTTTTCTTTATGCGCCGGGTCGCTATCTACCTCTTTTTGCAAAAGCGAGATGAGAAAGTCGTTTTCGCAGTGCACTTCAATTCTAAGGCCTGTCTCTTTGGATATAGTGAGCAGTTGCCATAAAACATCATCGCCGGCCATCCAACCTCTATCTTTATAATTCATATAAAGCTTTATGGAGCTCACGCCGAGAGCCGGCATAGCGCGGATTTGCTCTTCATTTACGGCATTGCCAAGTACCGACATGTGAATGCCGAAATCAATGCAGGAGTGGCCACTAGCCTCATTATAGCGCTCTTTGAAGGAATCTTCTAAAGACTGGCCATCGTTTGGTGTGGCAAAGTCAATAATGGTGGTGACACCGCCCAAGGCCGCCGCTCTGGTGCCGCTCTCCATGTTGTCCACTGTATCGCCAACAGGCAGGTGTAGGCCCAAGTGCACATGGCCATCTATGGCGCCGGGGATAACCAGCTTATCTTTGGCCGAAAGCTCTTTTTCACCATGTAAATCTTCCCCGATGGCCGCTATTTTGCCGTTTCGTATGGCCACATCGGCGGCAAAAATGGCGCCGCCACTAATACAGGTGCCTTCGCGAATAACAAGATCATAGCTCATGAAAAACTCCGTATATTCAGCAGGTTAAATTGGTAAAGCCAGGCGCAAGGAAAGGCCGGCGGTAAAGTGGTTGGCCTTATAAGTACCGGCGGCAATCTCTTCTTGCATGATTAATGAGCCGTCTTTCATTTGGATATCAATGGCTGGTATAATGCGCGCATTAGAATGCTCAACAGTGGTGGTAAAGCTGTGAATGTAAGCAAATGAGAGATCGATGGTAAATATTTTTGCAATGGTTATGCCGAGACCGGTAGCCACCCCGATTTTTGGCAAATCCATGCGTGATGTATCCAAATATTCATTAGGAATGGCTCCGCGTTCCCAAAAAAAGCCGCCGCGCAGGGCCAGCATATCGCCAAGAGGATAATAAGCACCACCAAGGCTGAGCAGCACGCTGGTGCGCCAATGACGTGGCAGAATAATAGTGCCAAAGGTTTTAACACCGTCTATGAGCCCCAAAGCTTCCAGAGTTTTGTTGTAGAGCTTTATGTTCTTGGTATCGACATAAATATTATCGAGAGTGCTCCAGTCTTCGATTACCGCCGAAAGTTCTAAATCCCACTTGGGATAGGCCAGTTGAACAGAAAGACGATAAATATCTGGAATATAAAATGAAATAAGAATAGAATCTTTTTGATCATGGCCGCTTAGCTGCATTCCGCCGGTGCTTTTAGTCAGATCTTCAACCGTTTCACCAAAGGTAATATCCAAGCTGCCGTCTGCCCTGGCTTCGATGCCTTTGCTGAAAGAGGCCGCAAAGCGTACTGGGCCGAAGGGGCCGACTCTAAGGCCCAAAGCAAATGAGCCGGTAAAAGGATCGCGGCCGTCAACTAGAATGGCATTGTCAAAACCGGGATCTTCGGAGCCCAGCATATCCGCGCCCATGACCATTGATTGGTGGAATTGCATGTGGATGCCTTGCAAAATAAAGCCGATATCTACTTTAGGATGCAGACTAAAGCCCACCCCCAGCTGGAAGTTAATCTGCACCGGACTGCTGACGATGACCGAATAGCGCTGCGCGCCGTCGGCCGGATAATATTCATTGCTGCCAAGCGGCCCCTGAACGGCAAAGGCTAAAGTAAGCAAGTCTTTGATATTATAACTTAAAGCTGCGGCCGCCGGGCCGATGGAAGTGCCGGTGTTCTCACCAACATCTATGCCGAAAGCCGGCAAAGTCATAAAGGGACCGCCCTGGTTTTTAACAGTTTTAAAATTTGCCAAATCTTCATTGCCGGGAACACCGGCTCGTTTAAAAGATGATGATTGGTAACCAATATTAGTATCTATTTGAAATTGTAAGCCTTTTAAATCAACTAGTGCAGCCGGGTTCATCCATAGCGCTTCCAAAACGCCGCCTGGACGCACAATATTGGCACCGCCCCTGGCCATGGTGGCGGCGCCGCGTGTCGGTAAATAATAGCCGCTGGCCAGAGCAGCATCAGCGCTAAAAAAAGTAGTTGCAAATAAGGTAACTGCCAGAGGCAGTGTCAAATGGTTATACTTCATAAGAACCTCCAACGAGCGTGCATAATAGTCTTATTTGTTGTCAGTGGCAAGCCTCCAAAGTTTTCTTTAGAGCTTCATGCCTTTAAGTGCGGCAAAAGGATTGATTTTTGGCTCGCGGCCGGCAGCTGTGCTTTGCCGGGACTTGTTGCTAAAATTCTTTTTTGATTGCGCATTGTTAGAAACGCTACTATGCTGGGCGGGAGAGATATTATTTTGTGTATCGTGGCGGGCGCTCAGTGAAATGCGCTTTCTTACAACATCCACATCAAGCACCGTGACTTTGAGTTTATCTCCCAGCGATACTTCGGCTGCCGGGTCGCTGACAAAATGATCGGCCAACTGGCTCACATGGATGAGGCCGTCTTGATGGACGCCGATATCCACAAAGGCACCAAAATTAGTGATATTGGTGACAATGCCTTCGAGCTCCATGCCGGGCACTAAATCTTCTATAGTGCTCACATCTTCGCGGAATTTGGGCGGCGCAAAATCTTCTCGCGGGTCCAGGCCCGGTTTTAAAAGCTCGGTTACAATGTCGTTCAAAGTAGCCATGCCAACGTCTGCACTAACATAATTATTTAATTTTATTCGCTTTACTTCTTCACTTGAGCCAATGAGTGCAGTTAAATTTACTCCCAGATCGCGGGCCATTTGTTCTACCAGCGCATAGCGCTCCGGGTGCACGGCACTGGCATCAAGCGGGTTTTTTGCACCGCGAATACGCAAAAAACCCGCGGCCTGTTCAAAAGTTTTCGGGCCAATACCCGGCACTTTTAAGAGCTCTTTGCGGCTTTTGAAGCTGCCGCTCTCCTGGCGGTATTTGGTGATGCGCCCGGCGGCCACCGCGCCAATGCCGGCCACATAAGAGAGCAGGGCGGAGCTGGCGGTATTTAGTTCCACACCTACATAATTGACGCAGCTTTCCACCACATCATCGAGTTTTTTCTTTAATAGCTGCTGGGAAACATCATGTTGATATTGGCCTACGCCGATGGATTTGGGATCGATTTTTACCAGTTCGGCCAAGGGATCCTGCAACCTTCTGGCAATGGAGATGGCGCCGCGCACTGTGAGGTCTAAATTGGGAAATTCCTCTCTGGCTATGTCCGAGGCACTATAGACCGAGGCGCCTGATTCGCTGACCATGACCACAATAATTTTGTCTTGCAGAGCTTTGTTTTTCAAAAGTGTGCGCACAAAGCTCTCTGTCTCACGGCCGGCTGTACCGTTACCGATAGCTATGGCATAGGGCGCGTGCCTGGTGATAAATTCTCCAAGGACTTTAGTGGCTTCGGCTTCACCGCCAGTATGTGGATAAATAGTGATATTTTCAAGATAATTTCCATTGTTATCAAGTGCTGCACATTTGCAACCGGTGCGAATTCCCGGGTCGATACCGATAACGCTTTTGCTGCCCATGGGCGCCGCCAGCAGGAGTTGGCGCAAATTCTTGGCAAATACTTCCACGGCGCTTTTGTCGGCTTCAAGTTTATAAGTTGTGCGCAAATCGTTTTCGATGCTTGGGGCCAAAAGGCGGTTTAAACTGTCCTCTATAGCTTCATTTAGCAGGCAGTACCAAGGACTTTTGGGTTTCCCGGCCATAATGTTGATAATTGCCGGCAAAAGCGCCTTTTCATCCACTTCAAGGCTGGTGCGCAAAACACCCTCATTTTCGCCGCGCCGGACAGCTAGAAAGCGGTGAGAAGGCATCTCTGCCAGTTTTTCGCTATAATCATAATATTGTTCAAATTTTGTGGGCTCTTTGCTGGCTTTTGGCACCGCTTCGGCATGTAATACCGCATATTTGGCAAAATAATTGCGTACTAGGCTGCGTACTTCGACATTTTCGCTAATTAATTCGGCTACAATATCCTTAGCTCCGGAAAGAGCAGCGCTAGCACTTTCTATCCCCATGTCTTTATTGATATATTTTTCAACTTCTGCTTCTGGTGTGCTGGCGGTTCCCTGGGCCAAAATGAGCTCAGCCAAAGGCAAAAGGCCCTTTTCTCTGGCTATAGTGGCTCGCGTGCGTCTTTTGGGGCGATATGGTAGATATAAATCTTCGAGCTCTGTTTTGGCTGTGCAGTTATAGAGAGCCTCTTTAAGTTCCTGGGTCATTTTCCCTTGCTCATTTATGGAATCTATGATAGCTAGGCGCCGTTCGTGGAGCTCTTTTAGGTAGGTAAGACGCTCTTCAATGGTGCGGATTTGCACTTCATCTAAACTGCCTGTGCGCTCTTTGCGATAGCGGGCGATAAAAGGAACTGTATTACCTTCTTGTAAAAGAGATATCGTAGCGGCGATTTTGGCGGTTGGCAGTTGCAATTCCGCACTTAATAAGTTTACGGGATCAAAGGAAATGTTGATTTCTGACATAATAACTCCATGTACGAAAGACTATTCTTCCGTCTTTGCCGGTTTTTAGTGAAAGTCTCCTAATACTGCAAGCAAATTAACTTTAACCATGGCTATTGTTGCTGTTTGGGGAACATCAGATGATGGCACTTTGGAAAAATTTTTTTAAACGTAATGCGCTTACCTTAATTATGGCTATTGCCGGAGCGCTTTTGGCCTATTTGGCCCTCATTACTTTGCGCTTTGAGCTACTTAATGAGCTTAATCTCACCTGGCAGCAGGCCTTGCAAGGTGAAATTAACTACGGAACCCAATATGATATGGCGATTTTGCTTAGCGGCTGGACCGTTTGTCTCGCGCTATATGTCCTTTTCGGCCTTGCGCCAAAGGTGCCGGTAATAATTATTAACTGGGTGATATATATACCAAATTTGTCTAATTTACTCTTTTTTAAATACTTTGGCATGCGTCTTGAGTGGGACCTCGTAAAAGAGCATATTGTGGATTTACCCAGTGTGGCTGATAGCGCTGTTGCTTTATCACTTAATGTTGCTACCATATTGTCAATAATCACCATGCTGGCCTCCAGCGTGCTCATTGCTTTATGCCCAAAATGGCATTCCTGGCCACCGCACCATTTTACCAAAAGGTGGCAGGATATTTTGCTCTTCTCCAGGCTGCCGATGCTTTTTATAACTGTTTTATCTCTTTTGACATCTTTGGGACTTTGGAATTTTTGGGTAGATACTCAAAGAACAGGCCTGCTTTCCTCGCAAATTATCAAAATTTGGGTGGATCAAATATGTGGTTACCAGGTTTTTGCCAATAAGAGTGCCGCGACCTTTGTGCTGGCTAAAAATACCAAGCCGCCACTTGAAAAACCAGCGGAAATTCTTGCTGACTACCGGAAATTATTAGAAAAAAGCCCATATAAAAGCAGCGAAAATTATGCTGATGGTTTTAGTGATTATCCGCTGGAGCCGGAACTTATTAGCGCAGGAGATCCGGCTTGGCCGCTTTTAAGCACTTTGGAAAAAGATGATAATTTTAGCCAAAAGATGCGGGAAAATCTGGGCCTTCCTGCTACGGGAAAACCCAATGTAATCATGCTGTTTGTGGAATCATTCCGGGCTTATGAGTTTTTGCATCCGGAATTTGGCCCCTTTACATTTCCCCAGACCAAGGAGCTTCTGGCAAAGCATGGAATTTTCTTTCCAAAAACTTATAGCAGTTCCTGGGCCTCCGGCCAAACAGCCCGCGGCCAGTTTTCTACCGAGTGCTCAATAATGCCCAATAACCAAGGGCAGCCGACCTATGTCGCTTATACTGCCCTTAGTATTTTGTGTTTGCCGGAGTTTTTGCGGCAAAATGGCTATGAAACTGTGTGGACGGCTACTATCAGCAGCTCTTTTCACACTATGGGCCTCTGGGCCAGCTTGCATGGCTACAATAAATTTTATGATGGCGATTATTTTGAAGGCAAAGTTCCTCCTATAGAGCCGGGGTGGGGCAAAGAGGATTATGGCTATTTGGAAGAGAGTGTAAAATTGCTGGAAAGTATCGCCAAAGAGGGCAAGCCTATCTATGCTAATTTGCAAACATTATCTACCCATCACCCGCATAGTATTATGCCTGGTTATGAAATACCAGATTATCTTAAAGAAAAATATAAAATGAATGATGAATACGAAAAATTCTTCTCCCGCTGGCGCTACGAAGACGCGGCATTGGGGAATTTTTTTAATAAGCTCTTTGCTTCCGAGCTAGGCGACAATACCATAGTTATTATGGTTGGCGACCATGCCTCCCCGGGGCGTAGCGGTGACAAAGTGCCGATTTTGGCTTTGCAGGAGCGCCATAGCCGCATTGTTTTGGCCTTAGTTACTAAAAATATGAAAAAACCGGCGGAAATTCCCTGGCCGGTGCACCAAATAGATATTGCGCCGACAGTTGCTCATATAATTGGCCTTAGCGGTAAAGTGAGCTGGCTTGGGCGCGGCCTTTTTGCCCGGCCCGGTTCGCCTTGGATTTATTCTTTTGGTGGTGGGCGCCAGCAATTTGTTCTAGGCGAACGGCACTGCTATAAACTTCCCGGCCGCGAAAACTGTTTTGATGTAAAAGAGGGCGATCCGCTCTTTGCGAAAAAACCAACGCCCCAGAGTTTTAATGAAAAAGATGAGAAAATGTTAGATTATGTCGATACCTTTTACCGCGCCAACCTGGAAGCTATAGCCGGGAATAAGATATATCCCTATCAAGCTAGACAGTATTAATAACAGGATTTTCGCCAATATCTTGAATAATTTCGCCAACTTCTTGCACTTCGATATATGAGCCGGAAAGCGGATTTTTGATGCTTGTCACCGGGCTTTTAATAGTGGCGGTGACTAGAGAGCGCTCAAAAGCCAGGTCACAGGACGGTTCCATGACGCAATCAATGAGGCAGAGATTTTTGGCATAGCAGAGCGGCTGGGTGCCGCCGATACGGCAACGAATGAGGGTGAGATTTTGCGCATACCAACCTAAATATTCTCCCATTAGAGTGCTGTCGATAACTGTGGTATTTTGGCTGTGCCAAAAGGCATCTTTGGTGTCTAACTTAGAATTATAAATAGTGGCGTTTTCTACATATTGAAAAGAATATTTGCCATGCATTTTTAAATCACTGATGGTTAAATCAGTGCTTTTTAAAAGGGCATATTCCGCCGTAAGCTCACTTTCTTCTATGGCGATATTATGGCAAAACCAGCCGAATTCCGCAGAATTTATGGTGCAGTTTTGTATTTTAATCCGGGAACATTCTCTGAGAGTTTTTATGCCGTTTAATTTGCAATTTTCAAGAGATATGTCTTTGTCATACCATAGCGGAGCGCGGCAGGTTGTGCTCATGTCGGCAGCGATTACTCGCCCGTGCTCCACATGCCAGAGGGGATAGCGGAGGTTAAAAACACAATCATTTACTGTGACGTTGCGGCACTCTTTAAGGGCCGATTCGCCGTCCTTAGGGCCGGCAAAAGTGCATTTTTCAATGCGGGCACCATTAAGGCCATAGAGGGCGCGCTCTTCATCGAGTGTTAGATTTTTGTATTCTTTCATGGATAACCTCGCCAGATATTAAAGCATTTTTATACTTTCAAGAGAACCATCAAGTATTTCCACTACAGCTTTAATGCGGGCATCACCGGCAGCTTTTTGGTGCATCTCGCGCAGGCGATTTTTGGCTTTGGCCGAAGCCTGCTCACATAGCGGTGGCTCGGCATTTTGGCTAAGCTCGTTAACAATTTCTATTTTTATGGGGTGTTTAAAATATTTTTCGGCAAAGTCACGCGCTTTTTTCATGTGCTCAGGCGCGGCTAAATAGCTGCGATAAAAGTCATTTCCCTTAAAACAGAGTTGAATTACATCAGGTGTAAAAGCATTAAGATAAGCATGCTCCAAAACCGGTGCCAGAGCTGGGTCGTAATTGTTGAGCTGTTTTACAAAATCCGCCCAACTCGGCCCCTCTTGGCCGGGATTCAGAGCCGGGGCTTGCGGCATAGGGGCAAATTGCTCTTTTGCTGTTTCCTTTTGCGGCACCTCTACCGGCGACGCGGGCGGGGCAACGCTTTCCCGGGCTAAAATGTAACTATCGGCTGGGTGTGGTGGCTCTTCCTCCGGCGGCATGGAAGCCGGCGCCGATAGTTCAGGAGCAGCCGGTGGCGGCGGAGAAGGCGGAGAAGGTGGCAATGGCGGCTGAACAGCTACCGCTATTTCTGCCGGTTTGGTTTTAGGTAGCTCCGGTTTAGCTATAACTTTCGGCGGCTCCTGCTCCATGCTTTTTTCCGCCGGCATGGGGGCAATCGGCGGGGCCTTTATTGTATAATCATCAGGCACGGACGGCTTAACCGGGGCACCGGCGTAAATACTACGCAATTCGTTTAAAATAGCGCTTAAATTATTGGTATGCTCCACGGCGCTACAGCGCAAAATGGCCATATCCAGGATTAATTTTGGGATAGGGGCATTTCTCAGCTCACGTATTGTGGCAGAAATAAAAGAGAAAAAGCGCTGTAAATCAATTGGCCCGGCTGCCTGAGCCAAGCGGCGCATAGTAGCCAGTTCACTTTCGGAGCGTTCTAATTGATCCATCGGCAAACCGGCGGAAATAACTGCCAAATCGCGCAATTGCTCGGCTAAAAGCGATGTAAAATCAACCAGATCATGCCCGGCGCCATAAACATAATTTATAGCGGCTATAGCTCTTTCCGGCTTACGTTCCACAATGCCGATGAGGGCCTCTTCCACATAGTGGCGATCTACAGCGCCAATGGCTTCGATGACCCGCTCTTCGCTCAAATCATCGCCGCAAAAGGCAATAGCCTGCTCCAAAAGAGACTGGGCATCGCGCATACTGCCTTGTGATTCGCGGATAATGACCCTGAGGGCATCGCTACCGATATTTATTTTTTCGGCTTGCATCATCTCCGTAAGGCGGGCCAGCATTTCACTACCTGGCACGCGGCGAAAATCAAAGCGCTGGCAGCGTGAGAGAATGGTGATGGGAATCTTTTGCGGCTCGGTGGTGGCAAAAATGAATTTTACATGGGGCGGCGGCTCTTCCAGCGTTTTTAAAAGCGCATTAAAAGCGCTGGTGGAGAGCATGTGCACTTCATCGATGATGTAAATCTTAAAGCGGCTTTTGGCCGGCAGATAGCGCACGCTTTCTCTAAGTTCGCGGATATTATCAACGCTGGTATTGGAAGCGCCGTCTATTTCATAAACATCAGGTGAGCTGCCTTCGCTGATTTCTATACAATTTGTGCACTTGCCGCAGGGGTTGACACTGAGCCCCTCTTCGCAATTCAGGGCTTTGGCTAAAATGCGGGCTGCCGAAGTTTTGCCCACGCCGCGGCAACCGGTAAAAAGAAAAGCATGATGCACTCTGCCGGTGGCAATGGCGTTGCTGAGCGTTTGCACAACGTGCTGTTGGCCGACAAGTTCTTTAAAATTGGTTGGGCGCCATTTACGGGCCAGAACAAGGTAACTCATTTTTCACCAAATTACTTAATAGAGCGGCTCCCCGAAAGCCGCTTTTCTTTCTACTACTCAAAGCGGGCCAAAAGCAAGAGTTTAGAGAGCAGGGCATAATGCGGAGCGGCGGCAATAGTACACCTTTACTCCACTCCCACCACCTTATGCAACTGAATACTAAGACGCCACTCGGGATGCTCTTCACAGTAGGCGACAGCTGAGGCTAAGTTGCTTTTATATTTAATATTATCGCATGGTTGCAGAAAAAAGTATTTAAAAGAAAGCGTGGCTAATTTTTCTAAATCCAGCCCCTCTTGCGGATAGACGGCTTTTAACTCGCTGCCGCTCGTTTGCTTTAGCTTGGCTCCGGCTTTGGGGCTCACGGTCAGCCAGTCGATGGGCAGGGTAGTGGCAATGGTGCCGTTGGTTTCGCAGGCAACGGTGGCTCCGGCTGCATGGCAGGCTTGGCAGAGAGCTTCATCGAGTTGCAAGAGCGGTTCACCGCCGGTAAAAATAATATATGGCTTTGTTCCGGCCGATTGGGGCCAAAGTTTCAGGGCTTTTTGCGCCAGTTCGCCGGCATCAGCAAAAATGCCGCCGCTTTCTTTGGCCGGAGCTCTCAAATCAGTATCGCAAAAATGGCAAATAGTACCACTAGTTAGGCGATCTTCTTCGCGCCCGCTCCAGAGATTGCACCCCATAAAGCGGATAAATATTGCCGGCCGGCCGGCCTCGCGGCCTTCGCCTTGGAGAGAGTAAAAAATCTCTTTTACGGCATAGCTCATATAAACCTCATAACATGCTGATTATACAATATTTTCGCAGGCATCATGCAGGGCTTCGGCCAGGGTAGGGTGGGCATGGCAGGTATATTTTACCTCATGGGCAGTCATTTTTTTATCTACCAGAATAGTGGCTTCGGCAATGAGCTCGCTGGCATGGGGGCCAAAAATTTGTACGCCGATAATTTCTTTTGTCTCGGCTTTGGTCACCACTTTAACCAGGCCATCGGCAGCTAACGGCTGGCCATTTTGTAAACCCATCATGGATTGCGCGCGGCCATTGGCCGCAAAGTAGCTTTTGCCGCAAACTGTCTTAAGCCCCAGCTTTTTAGCTTTAGCCTCGCTTAGCCCAACAGTGGCAAGTTCCGGTTCTGTATAAATAACAGCCGGAATATTAGAAACCTGTACCTTTGCATTTTTATTGATTAATTTTGCAATGAGTACTCTGGCTTCTGTTTCGGCTTTGTGGGCCAGCATCGGGCCCTTAATGGCATCGCCGATGGCATAAATACCGGCTTTTGTGGTGGCGTAATTTTCATCAACAACAATATATCCGCGCTCATCCAATTGCACGCCGGCCTCAATCAATCCCATATCGGTGGTATTGGGGCGGCGACCGACAGCCACCAGCACTTTGTCGGCCAAAAATTCAGTTACCTCTCCGCTAAGTTCGCATTGCACAAAAGCGGCTTCATATCCTTCGCCCATTGCTGTGGTTTCGCGGCGAACAGCGATTTTTAGCACTTTGGCGCCGGTATAAATATCAAGGCCACGTTTTTTGAGCGCTCTTTCAAATAAAACAGCTATTTGCTTATCATCAAGGCCAGCTATTTGGGGCAGCATTTCCAAAATAGTGACCTGGCTGCCAAAAAATTGCCACACTCTGCCGAGCTCCAAACCGATGGCTCCGCCGCCGATAATTACCAACTTATGAGGAGCTTTACCAAAGGAGAGCGCATCAGTTGAGGAGACAATATACCGGTGATCAAAAGGAGCAAAGGGCAGTTCTGCCTCTTTTGAACCAGGTGCCAAAATGATTTTATCGGCCGAAATTTGTTCTGTGTTATCGCCATTTTTGCAGAGCAGAGAGCCATCTTTTTGCAAAAAAGCCCGGCCGGTGAAAATAGTAATGCCCCTGGAGAGCATTAGCTGATTGATACCTTCTGCCAGCTTGGCAATTATAGCTTCCTTGCGAGACATTTGCCAGGCAAGAGTAGATTCTTCATAAAATGCAGGCCTCATAAAATCTCTAGCTTCAAGCAGCACTTTTGAAGGAATGCATCCTCTATTCAGGCAGGTGCCGCCGAGATTTTTATCCTGCTCGATAAGAGCAACCTTTAGGCCGGCTTTGCCCGCCTCGGCTGCCGCCACATAGCCGGCCGGCCCGCCGCCCACAATAGCCAAATCAAAATTAGTTACCGGTTCCATCATCGTTTTGCCCCCCCTTTCCCGGCAATTTAACCAGAGCGGTTTGCAGAATATTCCACACTTGCTGGCTGTTTAAAAAACGGGTGGTAAATTGGCCAAAACTGATGGTATCGCCAAAAAAGAGCTCATACTCTTTGCGCGGCTCCAAGGGAAATGAATTTATAGTAGTACCGTTGGTCGAGCCTAAGTCGCTGATAGTAAAACGCTTTTTTTGCTCGTCATATATAAAACAGGCATGGCGCTTGGAAATACGGCTATCGGGAATAACAATATCAGAAAGATTAGTGCGCCCTAAGCTGATGCGCTCTTTAAAAGGATTTATGGCTTTTTTGGTGATGGGCACCAAAGCATAATCTATGAGTTTATGGTGCAGCCGCCAGCCTCGCTCTTCCAGGCGATTTAGCTCTTCCAGGCGGTTTAATAAATCCGGCGCCATGGCCGCCACCTGGGTGGAGACGGTAAAACGTTTTTGATCCGGGGGAGTTGCCGATTCAATGAGCAAAAACGGGTAGTTGTGCTTGGCAACAAATGTTTCGCAATCCAGCATGCGTTCTTCAACATACTTATCCAAAGATTCCATCATAATTGTGGTACTCCCCCGCTATTTTAGCCGCATAAGCACAAAATAAGCACCTGCAAACTAGTGATAAATGTTTTGGACGTCAAGAACTATGCGCAAAGAGAGCGGCATATTTAAAAAAGCGGCTGGCTTTGCCGGGAGCCGTTTTAACGGGGAAGCCGAGCTCATCTAATTTGGCTGCAAAGTAAGCTGATAATTCTTCTTTATAGAGAGCCGGTATTTCAATTTCCAGCTCAAAGGCCAGATTGTCACCGGGAAAAGTCACGCAGTCGTATTCCAGACGGAGGTTTAAATTTGCTCCGGCTGTCAGAGTTACTGATTTTTCCCAGATGTTTCTGCGATTAGTAAAGCTGCCGGCGTGGTAAAAATCTGCGCTTTGGTAATCATCACCCACTATTTTTGCCCAGGCCGGCGTAGCGAGCTCCGGAATTTTTTGCCGCAAGACAGCAAGCGGCGATTTTTGCCCATGCAGAATAGCGCTTCCCGTTTCCCGATCAATTTCTGTTTCGGCTTCCAGGCGCTCAGCCAAGGCACCTATTACCTTTCCGCCGCTCTTGGCCGTTAAAATAAAGCGCCCGTTTTCTTGCCGCAAACGCACTATATAGGAGCGCGGGCGGCCGTCTTTAGGCAAAAAAAAGTGATTTACTTGCCAAAGCGTGCCTATTTCTTTATCTCCGAGCGCTTTTGCCAGGTTAGCTAAATCTTTTTCACTATCAAGCAGATATTTTAATTCCAATTCGGTATGAGGCGTCATTCTTTCCTCCACGCGCCGATATTCTACACAAATACTAAAGAATCTGGTGGCCCAAAAAGCAAGTTGGTGTATAGTGGGCGGGGCCTTTTGTAAAAAGAGGAGGGCTTATGGCAAATCTCATAGACTATGTACAAAATAGCGATCTCGAATATGCCTGCGCCGGGCGGCCGGTATTAATCAAATCCGCTCTTAGCGAGGAGGTGGTTATTGCCGAGACTTCGGCCAAAGCACCTGCCGGTTTTGGCGGCGGGACTAATGGTTTTCCGGAGCCGACAGCTGTTTTTCACCATGAGACAATAGCTATGATGATGGCCGGTAAACATGATAAAGTTGAAGAACTGGCCAAGCTGGTAAAGCCCGATTCTTTGGTTTTGCCGCTGGTTTCCAAAGGCGGTGTTTGGGCTAATGTTACCTTGGGACGAAGCGCTGCGGCCGATTTACACCTTGATGATCCCACCGCATCGGTTATTCATGCCACCTTTGAAATAGGTGCTCACGATTATCCTTTTGTGATGAAGGATATGGATTCTTCCAACGGCACCTATGTAAATTGCGAGCGCATTCAGCCTTATGTGCCGGTTAATCTGGCCAGCGGTGATTGTGTGCGCTTCGGTCACTCCATTTTTTATTTTCTTAATGATAGCCATTTTACCGATTTACTTGAACTTTTTAGAGAAAAACAGTGAATGCTACTTTAGATTGGTTGGCAACGACCTACCATACATTTTTTTCCGTTTTCTTTTTTTGCTTCGGAGCCATCATCGGCTCTTTCTTAAATGTGGTTATTTACCGTTTGCCAAACGGTCTTTCCATCGCTTGGCCCGGATCGCATTGTCCAAAGTGCAACCACCACATTTCCTGGTACGACAATGTGCCGATTTTTAGCTGGCTTATTTTGCGCGGAAAATGCCGCCACTGCCATGAGCCGATAGCTATTCGCTATCCACTAGTGGAGCTTACAGGCGCCATTTTGCTCTGGTCACTCTTTATGCATTTTGGCCTCACACCTTATTTCGTGGCTAGCGCTGTTTTGGCCCTTATGCTGCTAGCTATCTCTTTTATCGATCTGGATAATTTTTATATACCTGATGTCTTGTCTCTGCCGGGCATTGTTTTGGGCATTCTCTTTGCCCTCTGGACCGGGCAGCCAACTTGGCAGGAAGCGCTTTTGGGGGCGGTAATCGGTGCCGGAATTTTGGCTCTGGTGCTGGTTTTGTTCCAAAAAATCACCGGCCGCGAAGGCATGGGCTGGGGTGATGTAAAACTAATGGGGATGCTTGGCGCTTTTTGCGGTGTTTGGGCGCTGCCCGCCATTTTATTTATCGGATCTCTGGTGGGTATTATAGCGGCCGCCATTTGGTTGGCCGGCAATCACCGGCCTGAAGAAGCCAAAGAAAAAGAAGAAATCAAAAAAGAACAAGAGAACACGAAAAAAGCCCAAGAGGCGAAAAAGAACAAAAAAGCCAAAGAGTCTAAGCTTGTGGAAGAAGATGACGATTTTGAAATCCCGGCCGGCGCGATACCTTTTGGCCCGTTCCTTTCTATCGGGGCTCTTTCCTGGGTTTTTGCTGATAGGCTGATTATGGAGCTTTTTCAGCGCTTTCAGGAGCTCTTTATATGAGGCGCCATTTAGTGGCTCTTTTGAGCACGGCTTTCGGTACCGCGCTTTTTATTATTACTATACTGGCCATGAGCGCGCTATTTACCAATCTGCGCGAGGAGCGGGCCTACAGCGCTTTGCAAAAAGCCTCACTGGTAGCCACGCTGGCCGGCGCCAGCAATATGCCGGCAGAAGCGCTTATAAGCGAGATGCAAAAGCACCTTGCTCTTTTGGGGCAAGAAGTAGCCATTACCGACCAAAACGGCCAAATAATTGCTGGTAGTGATGAGGCGCTTACAGGGCAAAATATTGCCGGTTTTAGTTTGCCTCTTTTCCGCGATGCCTCTCTGCCGCCTATTGATGTGCGGGCGGCTTATTACAGTGCGCCAATTTTGCGCAACAACAAATTTAACGGTTATGTACTGGTAAAGCAGAATTTTTCGGCCACCGCCGCCGGTGTTTCCAAACGCAGCCACCTTTTAATCGGTACGGCTCTCATACTCTTTATTTTACTGGTCATAGCCAGTGATTTAATGGTGCGGCGCATTATTTTCAGGCCGGTTAATCGCCTGGAAAAAATTGTGGCTTCTTGCGGATTTTCCGACTTGCTGAGTGCCGATAAAGAGAGCCACGAACTATCGACTCTTGGCCACACTATTGCTCAAATGAATATTAAACTCCAGGAAGATCGCGATTTTCAAAAAGAGCAACTGGAAAAATTAAAAGAAGCCCACCATGAACTTGAGATTACAAAAACGGCTCTTACTTCGGCCGAGCGCGTAGCTTTTGCCGGGCGCCTGGCCTCTTCAATAGCGCATGATGTGGGCAATCCGCTGGGAGTGGTGCAGGGCTATTTAACTATGCTGGAAGCTCTTAATAGCAGCGAACAGCACCTGGTTATTCAAAAAATGCAACGCGAGTTGGATCGCATTACCTCGGCTATCCACTCTTTGCTGGATGTCAGCAGACCGATAACTTTGGAACGCGCACCGCTGGAAATAGCACCGTGGCTGGCAGCATTATGCGAAAATTTAACTAAAATGGCCCGGCTCACCGGCGTATCTCTCAGCCTGGAAAATTCCCTGCCGGCCGGTTTTACTTTTTCTCTGGATAAAGAGCGCCTGACAGCTGTTTTAGAAAATTTAATTATAAACGCGGCCGATGCCATGAATAGTAATAGTGCGGATAAAGAGCGCAAAATAAGAATAACGGCGGCTTTAAATGATAAAAATTTGAAAATTAATATAATAGATAACGGCCCGGGTATAAGCCAGGAAAACCGCGAAAAAGTTTTTGAGCCTTTCTTCTCTACCAAACCGGCCAACAGGGGTAGCGGGCTCGGTTTATATACGGCCAAACAAATAATTGAGCTGCATGGCGGAAAAATAAGTTTGACGAATGAAATAGATGGTGGCCTTAATGTTGCAGTTCTGCTCGCGGCGTGATATGTTAATCTCGTTCGCATGTGAGACGCATCCTGCAGACTCTCTGGAGCTTGCGGCGCGTTAGAATTGTAAACCCTAGCAAAGGAAGCGTAAGTACATGAAAATTTACCGCAAATTAATCCCAAGCATTGCTAAGGAAATTGTTCGTAACCTTTTAAATGAGAAACTGATTGAGGTCATTGATGGTCACCGCGATGATGCCGAATTGGATATTTGCGGCGTTCTGGTGAATTTTCTGAATGAAGAAGAGCGCCTGAACAGTGATGCTCGTGATCTCATCAAGCACCGCGGTTTGCCAATTGAAAAGCTGGGTATTGTTAAGAAGAACCTGGCTGAAAGCCGCAATTTCGCTGTTGGTGATGAGGCTGCCGATTGGATTCTCGAAAAAATGGTCGATGCTCTTTTTGCCTCAAATCACATTGGCGAAGTATATGCCGAAGATCACGATTTGAAACGCGTTATCAATGCTGTGCTTCGGCGTTATCAGGGTGTTGATGAACAAATCGATAAAGATGTGCGGGCGCGTCTCCGCCATGTGCGTGAAGGAACGCCCGAATGGGAAGTAGAATACGAGCGCATTATCGGTCAAATGCGTCGCACCCATGGAGTTGCCTAAGCGAACATGCCATCGGTATTTTTACTGCTGGATTCATCAACAGCAAACAGTGCGTGGGCTTTTGTGCGTGCAGGTGAGCTGGTAGCCGGAGGAAACGAAATAGCTCCTCCATCGGCCAGTGTTACTTTGGCGGCCCACCTTGAAGCTATCTTTCGCGAGCATAAAGAGCTACTTAGCGAGCTTGCTGGCGTTTATGTGGGCACGGGGCCCGGTAGTTTTACCGGTCTTAGAGTGGCTTTGGCTCTGGGGAAGGGCATTGCTTATGCCTCACATGTGCCGCTTAGAGGCTTTTCATCTCTCCTTGCTATAGCTTATAGCGCTTGGTCACAAAAACCAAATGCGCCTTATGTGGCAGCCATTATTGATGCCAAAAAAAGTGAGATTTACGGCGCGCTCTATCAGGTAAAAGATGGGGAATTACAAGAAGTAATAGCTCCTAAAGCTTATAACCCGGCCGCTTTTTCCAGTGAAGTGGCTAATAAGCTTAATGGTGATAAAGTGCTGCTTTGCGGTACCGGGCTTTCTTTGGTGCAAATTGATAATTGCCAAAAGCTGGATATTGCCGCTACTGCTGATGGACTAGCCAAGTTGCTGAATATTTTACCGAAACAAAAAATGGACGAAGGAGAACTTTACAATTCTTGGAATTTGCGTCCATTTTACGCTAGACTGTCGGAGGCGGAAATCGGCCTCCTGGAGCGGGAGAAAAAATGAAAAAGAATTTGTGGCTTTTAAGTATTGCGCTAATGGCAATGAGTTTTTCCGCTTGCTCAAAGCCGGGTACTGCGGCTCTTGGTAAGCCGCGAGCTGTTTTAGCAACAAATATGGGTGATATCACCCTGGAACTCGCCCCGGAACATGCGCCGCTCTCGGTTAAAAATTTCCAGCAATATTGCAAAGATGGCCACTATGATGGCACTATTTTTCACCGCGTTATTTCCACTTTTATGATTCAGGGCGGCGGTTTTACTGCCGACATGGTGCAAAAACCCACCAGAGAGCCCATAAAAAATGAAGCACAAAATGGCCTTTCCAATGTGCGCGGCAGTGTGGCTATGGCCAGGACCGCTATTGTTGATAGTGCCACCGCTCAGTTTTATATCAATGTCGTGGATAATAAATTCCTCGATTTTAGAGCACCGGATCCCAGAAATTTTGGCTATGCAGTATTCGGATCGGTAGTACAAGGAATGGAAGTAGTCGATAAAATTAAGGAAGTCCAGGTGGCAACCAAAAATGGAATGGAGAATGTTCCCGTTTCACCGATAATTATTAATAGTTGCCAGCTTAAGTAGTAAATAAGGTTTCTTCTTTTAGGAGCTGATACCGTGGCGATCAATAAAGAAAAAGTATTACAAAATGCCCAAAAGTATTTCTTGAAAGGCGCAATTGATAAAGCTGTAAAAGAGTA
The DNA here is from genome assembly GCA_016283195.1 of Deltaproteobacteria bacterium. Lineage (GTDB taxonomy): Bacteria > JAEEML01 > JAEEML01 > JAEEML01 > JAEEML01 > JAEEML01. The sequence goes on from JAEEML010000025.1 coordinate 33,036, forward strand.
TCAGAAAATTATCGAAGAAGATCCCAATGATGTGCGTGTTTTGCTGAAAATCGGCGATTTACACACCAAGTTGGGCGAGACTTCCGAGGCGACAAAAGCCTATTTGCAAGTGGCTGATTTTTATTCTAATCAGGGCTTTTATTTAAAAGCTGTTGCCGTTTATAAGCAAGTGCTCAAAATAGATGATACCCTGGTTGAGGTAAATGCGAAATTAGCTGAGCTATATCAGCAACTTGGGCTTATTGGCGATGCCATTACCCAATATCAGCAAGTGGCGGTGCAGGCCGAGCGGGCAGGTAATAATCAGGAAGCGCTGGAAATACTGCGCAAGATGATTGACTTGGAGCCGGAAAATGTGCCCTGCCGCATTAAGCTGGGCGAGCTTTTGGCCAAAGAGGGTATGCGCAAAGAGGCTATTCGCGAGTTTGCTTTGGCCTCAGAAACCATCAAAAAGCAAGGGCGTATAGATGACTATATGCGCGTTGCCGAGCGCCTCTCACACCTCTTACCGGAAAATGTGCAACTAATTCAGCAACTTGCAAATTATTATGTGCAAAAGGGCGATGTAAAAAGAGCGCTTTCCAAGCTGCAAATTTGTTTCCGCTATGCTCCGCAAGATGTAATGACTCTGGGGCTTTTGAGCGAAGCTTTTGTGCGCCTTGGGCAAAATGATAAAGCTGTTTCCGTTTACCGTGAGCTTATTAAGATTCATAAAGCGCGGGGCGATATTGCTCCGGCTTTTGCTTATGCCGATAAACTCTTGGCTTTAAAGCCCGATGACCCGGAGTGCTTGGAGTTAACCGGCCGAAAGGCTCCGGAAAGTCAAGTGCCGGCCCCCGAAGAGACATTTACCGATATTAGCGGCAGCGCTCTTGATTTTACTTTGCCGCCTCCGCCCACAGATATGGACGGCATGATGATGCCCTTGGACGAGATGGAAGTTTCGGTAAAACCTGTAGGCGCAGGGAATGAGTCTCCGCAAGTGCTGGGGCGCATTGTCGCCAACAAGAAGAGTGTCAGCGAATTGACTAATATAACTATCCCCGGTGGCGGTGCGTCTTTTATGCCTCCTCCTACTGAGGAAGATAATAGCGAATTTGAGCGACTCTTTGGCGAAGTAAAAGTCTTTTTGCAATATGGCCTTAAAAGCAAAGCCTTTGAGCAGCTGAAGACTTTGATGCGCCGTTTTCCCAGGCAGGCCGGCGGTTGGAAAGAATACCGCGAATTAGCCATTGCTCTAGGCAATGATTTTGAACGGCAAAAGGCCGAATCGGCTTTGGCTTCTCTTGGTATTACCTCATTTGATAGTGAGGTTGAAGAGCCGGCGGCGGCTCAGGCACCGGAGGTAGCAACACCAGTGGTGGTAGCTCCGGTAACCGAGCCTAAGCCCCAAGAAGAAGAGGATGGCGAAGAGTCCATTGATGTGGATATTTCTTCCGGCGATGAAATAGAAATCGATCTTGACGGCGAAGAAGAGCCGGAAGAAGAAGTGGCCGAAGAGCCGGCGGCAGAAATGCCTATTATGCCGGTGGCGCCCATTAGCTTGGCTGAGAAACCGGTGGCAGAAATGCCTATTATGCCGGTGGCGCCCATTAGCTTGGCTGAGGAACCGGTGGCAGAAATGCCTATTATGCCGGTGGCGCCCATTAGTTTGGCTGAAGAGCCGGCGGCAGAAATGCCTATTATGCCGGTAGCGCCGATTATGCCGCTAGAACCGCTGCAACTTGCCGATATATCACCGGATATAGCCGAAACACCAACACCGGCTCCCTCTGCTCCGGCAGTAGATGATGGCGATTTCAACCTTGGCGCCGAACTTGATGATATAGTTCTTGAACTCAATGAAAGTGCCCCCGCAACTAATGAGCCGGATAACGATGACCAAATTTCCATGCACGAAGTGCTGGAAGAGTTTAAGCGCGGTGTAGCGGCTACCGTTTCCGATGAGGATTATACCACTCACTATGATTTGGGCCAGGCTTACAAGGAGATGGGCCTTATTGACGAAGCTATCTTCGAATTTGAAAAAGCCGCCCAGTTTACTGCCAAAGAAGTTGACGCCTTAACCATGATCGGCCTTTGTTATGCCGATAGCGGCAGAGCGGAAAAAGCGGTCGAAGTATTTAAAAAAGCTCTTAATTCCGATAAAATACAGGCTAATCAGAGAATTGGCCTGCGCTATGAACTTGCCAATGCTTTGGAGCTCGAGGGCAATAAAAAAGAAGCTTTGCAACTGTTTCAGAATGTTCATGAAGCCAATCCTGACTACCGCGATGTAACGGCGCGCTGCGAAGCTTTGAAAAAACAAATGCATCCCCAGGAAACACCGCTAAATGTGGTAGCTACCGATGAGCCGACTTTTGACCCATCACAACTGCTCTTTGATGATGATGACCTAGGGAAAGAAGTTGAAACAGCGCCTGCACCGGCTCCTGTTGCGGTTCCGGCTCCCGCTCCGGCTCCCAAGCCGCAGGCTACTCCAGCCCAGGAGCCGGTTATTTCGGTTATGCGCACCGCTACGCGCGATATTCACGAAGAAGCTACTATTCCCGGGCTCAGAGTGCCACAGGATTTGCTTAATGAGATTGCTGCCGATGAAGCTAAAAAAGCTCAAGTAGCGCCGGCACCCGCGCCGGCACCAACGCCAGCGCCGGCTCCCAAACAGCCGGTTAAACAGCCGGTGGCACCGGCTACTAAGCCCACTGCTAAAGACCACGATAGCCGCCTTAATGCCTTACTTGGTGATTTGGATCTTGGGCTCATTACCAAAAAAACTTCTTCCACTTCCAAAGCTGCAGGCTCTGGTGGCGAACAACGGAAAAGCGGCACACCCTCCGAAGTAAAGCACAAAATCGGATTTTTATAAGCACTATATGAATTCTGTTACCTATTTGTATTTTGGATAATTTAAGATGAGTGATGTGATAAGCCAAGATGAGATTTTAGTGGCCGCTGCCGAAGCGGACGCTACTGCCACTAAAGTCGCTTATGATGAAAATGCCATTAAGACGCTGGATCCTTTGGCCCATATCCGCTTGCGCACCGGTATGTATATCGGCCGCATCGGCGACGGCTCCACGCCAAACGATGGTATTTATGTGCTTTTAAAGGAAGTTATCGATAATTCCATAGACGAATTTATTATGGGGCAGGGTAAGCGCGTGGTGATAAGGCGTGATAATCGCACCATCTCCGTGCGCGATTATGGGCGCGGTATTCCGCTCGGCAAATTGGTGGAATGTGTCAGCATAATCAATACCGGCGGCAAATATAATGATGATGTTTTTCAGTTTTCGGTGGGTTTAAACGGCGTCGGCACCAAAGCAGTAAATGCTCTTTCCGAATCTTTTGAAGTTATAAGCTATCGCGATAAAGAATTTCGCCGCGCCCTCTTTTCTCGCGGAAAACTACTGGAGGAAACTTCCGGCACCACCACAGAAATGAACGGCACTTTTGTGAGATTTACGCCTGATGCGGAAATTTTTGGCGAATATGCTTTTAACGATGCCTTCATCGCCCGCCGCCTGCGTTATTATGCTTACCTGAATACCGGCCTCAAGCTGGTTTATTACAGCAGCACCGGCAACAAAGAGACTTTTTCTTCCGAAGACGGCCTCATTGATTTATTAAAAGAAGAAATCGGTGAAACCGAGCTGATTTACGATATTGTGCATATAAAAGCCGACCACCTGGAAGCCGCTTTTACCCACTTGCAGAGCGGCTACGGCGAAAAGTATTTCAGCTTTGTCAACGGGCAATACACCAGCGACGGCGGCACCCATCAGGCCGCTTTCCGCGAAGGCCTTTTAAAGGGCGTCAACGAATATGCGCAAAAGAATTATGCCGGTGAGGATGTGCGCGAATGTATTGTCGGCGCTATTTCCATCAAAATAAAGGACCCGGTTTTTGAAAGCCAAACCAAAAACAAATTGGGCTCCACTGAGGTAAAAGGTTGGATTATAAAGACAATTAAGGATGAGGTTGACCTCTGGTTGCACAAAAACGAAGAGGTGGCCAAGGCTCTTATTTCCAAAATCGAGCGCAACGAAAAGCTGCGTAAAGAGCTCTCGGCGGTGCGTAGCAAAGCCAAGGAGCTGACCCGCAAAACAGCCATCCATATTCCTAAGCTCACCGACTCTAAATTTCACTTTAACGACCAGAGCGGCGACCGGCGCGAAGATACCATGATCTTCCTCACCGAAGGTGATTCCGCCGGTGGTGCCATGGTGCAATCCCGCGATGTGATGACCCAGGCCATATTTCGCCTTAGAGGCAAAGTAAAAAATACCTATGGCGAAAAGCGCGATGTTATTTATAAAGTTGAAGAATTATATAACATTATGAAGGCGCTTGGCGTGGAGGATTCCACCGAAAATCTGCGCTACAATAAGGTGGTAATCGCCACCGATGCCGATGATGACGGTATGCACATACGCCTGCTTTTGCTCACTTATTTTCTGCTCTTTTTTGAAGATTTAGTAATAACTGGGCATATTTATATTTTAGAGACGCCACTTTTCCGCGTGCGCAACAAAAAAGAAACTCTCTATTGTTACACCGAAGCGGAGCGCGATGCCGCTATCAAAAAACTTAAGGGTACGCCGGAAGTGACGCGCTTTAAAGGTTTGGGTGAAATCAGCCCCGATGAGTTTAAGCCGTTTTTAGGTGAAAAAATGCGCCTTATTCAGGTAAACTCCGGTTCTTTGGGGCAAATGGGCGACACACTCAAATTCCTTATGGGCGATAATACGCCCAAACGCCGTGATTTTATTATGCAAAATCTTATTTCCGATATTGCCATAGGCTGACCGGTGGAGGTGGTATATGTCTAATCTTACCGGAATTATGGAACAATATTTCTTGCAATATGCCAGCTACGTCATTCTGGACCGGGCTATTCCCGATATTCGCGATGGCCTAAAACCGGTGCAGCGGCGTATTTTGGCCACTCTTTTTGATACAGATGACGGCAAGTTCACCAAAGTGGCCAATGTTGTTGGTGAAACAATGAAGCTCCACCCCCACGGCGATGCCAGTATTGGCGATGCCCTGGTGACTCTGGCCAATAAAAATCTATTCATTGATAAGCAGGGAAATTTTGGTAACCCGATCACCGGCGACAATGCCGCCGCCCCTCGTTATATTGAATGTCGCCTGAATGATCTGGCTAAAAAAACTCTTTTTAATAAAGAACTTACCGAGTTTGTGCCCAGCTATGACGGCCGTAAACAGGAGCCGGTTTATCTGCCGGCCAAGTTGCCGCTGGTTTTGCTGCTGGGCGTAGATGGCATTGCGGTTGGTATGGCCACCCATATTTTACCGCACAATCTTATTGAGCTCTTAAAAGCGCAAATAGCCTATTTGCAAGGCGAATCTTTTAAACTGGCTCCCGATTTCTTTACCGGCGGGCTGGTCGATGTCAGCGAATATAACGATGGTCTGGGCAGTGTGCGCGTGCGGGCGCGCATCAATAAAAAAGACGATAAAACTATTGTAATTACAGAGATTCCTTATAGTACAACCACCGAGAGTCTCATTGAGTCTATCGAAAAACAGGCGCAAAGCGGCAAAATAAAAATATCTTCCATCGATGATTTTACCGCCAAACATGTGAATATTGAAATTTCATTGCCGCGCGGTGTGCATGGCGACGAAGTGATTCAGCAGCTATATGCCTATACTGATTGCGAAAAGACCCTCCCATCGAGTATCACCGTTATCAAAGACGCTCAGCCGGTAGTGCTCTCCATAAAAGAGGTTATCAGTTATCTAACCGAACAGCTACGCGAGCAGATTAGAAAAGAGCTGGAAATTGAAAAAGGCCATTTGCTGGATAAGCAACACTGGCTGACACTAGAGCAAATTTTCATTGAAAATCGCGTATATAAACGCATAGAAGAAGCTAAGACCGAGGCCGAAGTGCGCCGCCAGGTAGAGACCGGCATGAATGAATTTGCGCATCTCTTTATCCGCCCGCTTAGGGCCGAAGATGTGGATAAGCTGCTGGAATTACAAATTCGCCGCATTTCCCGCTATGACATGGAGAAAAACCGCCGCGATTTGGAAAATATTGTTCGCGCTCTTAAAGATGTTGAACGCAAATTAGCTAATCTCACCGGCACAACCATTCAATATATCGAAGATCTTATAAAGACTTATAAGTCTGCTTTCCCGCGTAAAACCGAAGTGGCGGCCTTTACCAAGGTTGACCCGCGTAAGGTTGCCAGAGCCACTTTAAAAGTGAGCTACGACCCGGATAAGGGCCTCTTTGGCAGCTCAGTCAAAGGGCCGCTCTTTAACATGACTTTGAGTGAGTACGATAAAGTAATAATTATTCACAAAAATGGCGTATATACCATTAGTGCGCCGACGGATAAGGCTTTTATCGGTACCGACATTTTCCAAATTGAGCGCTTTGAACCAGAAGGTGGGCTCTATTATACGGTAGTTTATAAAGATCTCAACAAGATGTACTATGCCAAGCGCATCCGCATCAAGAGCTTTGTCACCGCCAAAGAATACAATCTAATCAAAGATCAGCTTGGCACTATCGAATTGATTCTGCCAGGTAATGCCCGCGGTACTTTGCACATGAAGCTTGTTTTACAGAGTAAGCGGCAGCGCATAACTCGCCTCGTCACCGATTTACTCACCATTCCCGAAGTTAGCCCGGCCGCCCGCGGAGCGCGGCTTTGTGCCAAGCCGCTCAGCAAAATTACCTATGAGCCGCTTAAAGATGGCAAGGTAGCGGCGGCTAATAATACGCCGCCAGCGGATAATACGCTACCACAGGCTGATTCACCGTCACCAACGGAAAATTCTCAGCCAGCACAGGAATCTGAGACAAAAGAGGAATTACCAAGTGAAGAATCTGAGCCGGAAGAGGTGGTTCTACCTGAAATTGTTCCGGAATATTCGCAAACATCACTTTTTGACGATGAAGAAGAAGTGCAGAATGAAGAGCAAGATAAGGTTTGACATGGCTTTAAGCAGCTGCTATGTAAAAGTCAATTTTACTCCTTAGCGGAGATTATGGAGAAGCACATGGGCGCAGAACAAGAAGTTGAAAATCGGATGATTAAAGAATTTGCCAAGGGGTCAGTCATTTTTAATGATGGCGATGCCGGCGACGTTATGTATGCCATTCAGCAAGGCAAAGTGCGTATAAATAAAACTGTTCGCGGTGTAGATAAGACCTTAGTGGTTTTAGGCCCTGGCCAGTTCTTTGGCGAAATGGCTATTTTAAACAGCAAACCCCGCTCGGCAACAGCTATTGTTGAAGAAGATGCTAAGCTGCTGGAAATAAACAGTAAAGCATTTGAGGCCATGCTTAGGGCCGGTAATGCGGTGAGTGCCAATATCGCTATTACTTTGCTCAAAATTTTGGCCAGTCGTTTGCAAGAATCCGATGACCAAATCGAGAATCTTCTCTTGCGTGACCCCAATAGCCGCGTGGTTGACGGCCTCTTAAAGCTGGCCAAAAAAGGCGTTCCCGAAGCTACAGGCGGTGTGCGCATTGATGTAACTTTGAAAGAATTGGCTGCCAAGCTGGGCCTTGATTTAGAACAAGTGAACGAAGTCCTGAATAAGCTCATTAAAGCCAAATTGGTGCGCATTTTGGAAGAGGGTATGCTGCTCAATGATGTTGACAGCATGAAGGATTTCCTGGCCTATCTTGAGATGAAAGAAAAATTTGGCGATATCTAATCTCTTCTTAAAAATAATCCTTATATTTTCGGTAATTAGATGACTGACACTGCCAGTGAGTTAGAGGCTCTTGTGGCTGCCTTGGGTGCGCCGCAGGAGTATCTGCGGATGCGTCCCGGGCTGGCGCGGATGCAGGAACTTTGTGCCAAACTTGGCCACCCGGAACAAAAGGTGCCGGTGATCCAAATAGTTGGCACCAACGGCAAAGGTTCCACGGCCTTTTATTTGAGCCAGATGCTAATGAGCACTTTGGGAGGTCCTATAGGCTCCTATTTTTCGCCACATTACCAAAGAGTTAATGAGCGAATTCGTTTAAATTCCAAGGAAATAGGCGATGCTGAACTTTTAGCAGCGCTTAAAGAAGTGCAGAAAGCCGCCCAAACTATGGTGGAAAAGCCCTCATTTTTTGAAGTGCTGACCATGGCGGCCTTTCTTATTTTTGCCAAAAAAAAGGTTAGGGTGGCTGTGATGGAAGCCGGTCTTGGCGGGCGCTACGATGCCACTTCCGTTGCCGCAGCCGAGATGGGTATCATTACTGAGGTCGGTTTAGACCACTGCCACATTCTCGGCAACACTATTCCCTTAATATTGCAGGAAAAAATAGCAGCCTTTGGCCAAGCGAAAATTATTATTGCCGGCCCGCAGAGTATTGAAGCCAGGCAAGAGCTGGATCAATATAGCGGCCCGGCGCGCCTATTGCTGGCGGGGCGCGATTTTGATATCCAGGAAGACGACAGGCTCAAAGTTTTGGTAAAAAGCGGGCAGGGTGAATGGCTTTTGCCTCGGGAAGTTCCCGGGTATTATCGCCGCCGGGCCTTGGGACTTGCGCTTTTGGCTGCTGCCATTTGGGCAAAAAATTTAAATCACTGTTTAGAACTTGCCAAAATTACAGCTGAATTGGAGATTTCTTTCCCCGGGCGGCTGCAAATTATTTCTAAAGATCCGCTTATTATTGCCGATATTGCCCATAATCCGCCGGCCGTAAAAAGCCTGCTTAATGCCCTAAAAGAAATAAAGCCGGCCGCTACTCAAAAAAAATGGCTCCTTATTTTTGCCACCATGAAAGACAAAGATTATGCGGAAAATATTAAACTCTTAGCTCCTCTGGCTACCCATTTTATCTTGCCGGATTTAGCTTTGCCTCGAGCAGCCAGCCCTGATTTACTAGCCGAAATTATAAAAAATTTTTCTAATACTTCTGCCGAAATTGTAGCGGATATTTCTGCTGCCTGCCAAAAAGCAACCACTCTTCTGGCCACAGGAAAATATGCCGGGCTTTTGATTACCGGCTCCAATTTTTTGGCTGGGCCGGCTAGTAGAATTTTAAAAAATTAGCCATTTTTTTGCTGCCCGGCTCTCTTTTTGTCATATTGGCTATTTGGAGGGCTTTCGTATGCAAAAACATCTCCTTTGTTTGTGCGCTTTTTTTATTATATTTCCCTGTGCCGCGCTTCATGCCGAAGAGCCTGAAGAAGATGATATAATTATTAAGACAATTAGAGCTCACCTGCAAGCCAGAGAGGCTGAAGAACAAAGGCAATTTGATAACTGGAAAGACGAAAGTGTGATTATTAATAATACCATAAACGAAGAATTACAGCGCATTATAAGGCGCCATTTAAATGGTATTCCCGCTTGGTTTCATGTCGAGGATTATGATTTACCGGCCACTTACACTAAAGAGGTTGAGGCCACCATTCGCTATTTTTCCGGCGCCGGACGCGGTTTTTTTAATAAATGGTTAAAGCGCTCTATAGAGTTTCGGCCGATTATTGAGCCCATTTTGGAAAAAAACGGCGTGCCCAAAGATTTATTTTTTCTATCCATGATCGAAAGCGGCCTTTCTATGAAAGCCTATTCACATGTTGGTGCCGCCGGTCCCTGGCAATTTATGCCGAATACCGGCCGGCATTATAAATTGCGTGTCGATAACGATGTTGATGAGCGTATGGATCTCATTAAATCGACGGAAGCTGCTGCTAAGTACCTGAAAAATCTCTATAAAATGTTTGGAGACTGGAACTTGGCCATGGCCTCATACAATGCCGGCGAAGGGCGAGTGGCCGGTGCTATAAAACGCTGTGGCACCAATGATTATTGGGAACTTATTGCCAGTGATAAATGCCTGCCGGTCGAAACCATGAATTATGTACCCAAAGTTCTGGCAGCAGCTATTATTTACAAAAATGCCGATAAATACGGTTTTGAAATCCCGAAGCCCATATATGTTGAGCCACTCAAATTCGTGATTATGCCTCATGATTTAACTTTTTCGCAGATTGCTGCCCAAACTGGTGTGCCACTGACGGAAGTTGTGCGCTATAATTACGCTTTGCGCCAGCTTAAAACACCTAATACCGGTACTTTTAAATTTTATGTAAAGAGTAGTTTAGCGCCTAAAATAGAACGGGCGCAGCAAAAACTGGTTAAACTTTCGGCGCAGAATAAAGTAAAGGCACAGGCCCTCATAGCAGCCAAAAACGCTCCAAAAGTTCACACTGTTAAAAGTGGAGACACTCTGTGGGCCATTGCCGTGAAATACGGTTGCAAAACTGCTGAAATAATTAAGCTAAATGGCATAAAAAACAACAGCATCAGGGTTGGAATGAAGCTAAAATTGCCGTCCTCCGCCAAAGTATCCGGCGGAAAAGCTGTGGCGGTAGCCGATAATAAAACGGGGGCTAAAGCCAAAAATACGCCAGCTCCGGCGGCTCCAAAAGCGACAGTAGCTTCTGCAAAAGCCGCCAATAAGGCCACTAAAACAGCTACTCCGGCTAAAAAGACCGCAGCTCCGGCTAAAAAAGCAGTTGCCAGCAGAAATAATCGCAAGACAAAAAGCGGAAAAAATATTACTATGGTCAAAGTGCAGGCCGGAGACAGCCTGTGGAAAGTGGCCAATAAGTACGGAATGACCGTTAGTGAGCTGGTTTCAATGAATAAAAATATAGATACCAAAAAAGCTCTGAAAGCGGGGACACTATTGGCTGTAGTTGACGACAATTAGTAATTCTTTTGGAGTTAATTGTGCTAAAACACAAAGTATTTTTGCTCTTTTGCGTGCTTTTTTCCCTTTCTTCGACAGCATACGCAGAGCAAATAACCGGCAGCTTGATGAGTCGGCAGCGCTTTATTGAAAAGCAATTAAAAGAGGGTGTTTATACAAGCGAAGAAGCTCTTCTTTACAACTATTTAGCCATAAAAAAGCCGGAAAAATTACCTGGCGAGCTGGCTTTTTTGCCTAACGAAAAGCGCCTGAGCGCTACAGAAATTTTTTTGCAGGTTTTTCAAGGACTTAAGCAAAAACGTTTTTCGCCGCAGTTGGAGGCATTTTTTCTGGAAGATGTTGATGAGCGGCCTAATAGCGCTGGCTATGTTGATTCCGATAAATACCCGCTACGTGTGCACTGGACAAATGAAGCTTATAAAAATTTAGCTGTATCTGCCTTGGATTTTGCTGAATATGCCTGGGAAACCGAGACTAACATGGGCTTTAATGCGCCGCTCACCGATGACGGAGCCGGCGGTAATAACAGTATTGACATATATATAGGCACCGATGCGGCCGGAGCTGCCGGTTATACAAGGCCGGTTGCCTGGAATCTTGATACTGATATATCTGATTGTTATACCTATATTGTCATTGCCGCCGACAGCTCAAATGCTCTTAAAACAACCGTGGCCCATGAGCTTAACCATGCCATGCAAGCTGCCCATGATTGCCTTGAACCGTCGTCGATTTGGGAAAATACTGCAACTTATGTAATGGATAAAGTTTATCCGGATATAGGCGATTATATTTATTATTTTCCATATTACCAATCTTATCCGCATTATCCTTATGACTATTTTGAGGAAGGTAGTTTGTATCAATACGGCGGTATGCTGGAGGTGGCTTTTTTAGAAGAATATTACGGTAATAACGATGGCAAACTTATCGCGGCGGTTTGGCGTGGGCTAGAACAAACTATACATGATTATGCTGACAATCATCCTAATTATATAGAATCTATTACCTCTGCCATTGCCAAAAAAAAGCCTGGCAGCACCTTTGAAGACTTTTTAACCGGCTTCACGGAATGGCGCTATTTTATTGGAGAAAATGATGATGGCAAACATTTCTCGCGGGCCGGCAAGTGGCTTTATTGTAATTATTCGCGAGGCTCATGCGAAGTTGAAATAGATAATTATGTTACTTTAAGCCAAGCTAACCCCAATATTAGTGGCAGCAATCTTGAGGCTATGGGGAGAATGAGCTCATCCTATGTGGAAATAGACCTACCCAAAAATATCGCGGCCGATATGTTTGTTAAACTTGAAGCCGGCGAGAGCCGCTGGGGAGCAAAACTATTTTGCAATAACAATAGTAAAACCAAGCCAGCAATAGTGCCTTTGACAATGGATGAAGCCTTACAAAGCGGCGAGGCAATTGTGCATTTGGGTGAATACGACCAATGTGTGCTGGCGGTAACGAATTTAGGGCCGGCCAATTATTCACCAAGTGGGGCTAATGCCGGATTAAAGTATAAATATGCATATCAAATTGGCTTGCTCAGTAATGATTTACCGGATCCGGAGCCGTTTTCGCTTTCCGCTAATTTGTTTGAATGCAGCGGCGGGCAAACTTTGACTATTAGCGGGATTAATTTTTTCCTGGGTATGCAGGTGACAATAAATGGCGCAGCTGCCACAATAAAAAATAGCTCTAGTGTGGAAGTAACTGTAATTACACCAAATATTTCCACATCAGGTTTTTACGAAGTGGCTCTCTCAACAGCCGATGGCGACAAAGTGGTGTTTAAAGACAAAGTGCTTTATAACGGCGATACTTGCTCTTGTGAGTGTAATATAAGTAATACTTGCGATGAAAATTGCTCTTGTGACCCGGAATGTTTGCTCTGTACTTGCGATGTTGATACCGCCTGCAGCGCAAATTGTCTATGCGATCCTGAATGTATCACAGTAGATAAGGAACCTAGCCAAGGTTGCAATTGCAGTGCTACTTCTCAAGAGCATAATCTTATTGAATTTATAGTATTTTTGGCGCTTTCAATGCTTGTGTGCGCCTATTTTAAATTACGTAGTCGCCATATTGATTAATAGATTTTGTGCCGCTGGCATTTAACTGGACAATAGTTGTAAAGGGCGGCACCGATTTGGTGAGCCAAACATTACCCCCGATAATCGCGCCTTTGCCGATAGTAACCCGGCCAAGAATAGTAGCTCCGGCATAGATAATAACGTCATCTTCAACGATAGGATGGCGTTTAACTCCTTTAATCGGCTGCCCGTTGGCATCGAGGGCAAAATTCTTAGCTCCAAGCGTAACTCCTTGATATAAGCGCACATTGTTGCCAATTTCCGCTGTCTCGCCAATAACTACGCCAGTGCCGTGATCAATGAAAAAACTATGGCCGATTGTGGCTCCCGGGTGAATATCGATGCCAGTTACACTATGAGCATATTCTGTAATAATTCTAGGGAGTAACGGCACTTTTAATGTGTGCAAAACATGGGCGATGCGGTAGTATGTAATGGCCAGCATACCTGGGTAAGAAAAGATAATCTCATCGGTGCTGGGAGCTGCCGGATCGCCAATAAAGGCGGCTTCTACATCGGAATTTAGCACTTTTTGCAACTCAGGAAGGGCTAAAATGAACTCATCTGTGAGCTTTAAGGCCAGAATTTCGCATTCTCGGCATGGTCCGTCATCACTACAGGTGAAACAGAGGCCACGCTTAATTTGCTCAGAGAGGAGCCTTCTGGCGCGATCTACGGCTGTTCCTACATAATAAGTGGCACTGGCCGCGGAAATATCATTTATGCCAACATAGCCGGGAAAAAGGGCTGCGCGAATAACTTCCACCGTCTCAATAATGACATCGCGTGAGGGAAGACTTATTTCACAAACCTTGCGGCGATGCTGGACATGGCGGCGAATGGGCATACTATCGGCGCTGGTGAGTTTTTTTACTGTTTTACTGATAATGGCGTTTTCGCCTTCGTTACAAACCTGACAATGTTCTTTGTTATTCATAACCAAACCTCGGGCCCAAGGCGGGCAAAAGGGTTCTATAGTAAAATTCTGGAATTTTCCAGTACTAGTTACGTGAAGGACAAAAATCTCTCAAAAACAACAATTTAAATTACCTGGCAAAAATCAGTGTATATAAATTTATAAAAACATGATTGTTTTCAATCTATTAAGGGAAAACACTAGAGAAGGTTTTAATTAAAGCCATGTATTAACTTTTGCAGTTAACTTATTGAATAATAAACGATATATGCAAATATAGATAAATAAGCTAGCTTTTTTAAGTAACTTATTGTATTTCAAGATAAATTATCTGAATAATGCAAAAAATCAGACTTTTGAGACGCAAAAGGCTATTAATTAGCTATAAGATTTGTTAGTTTGCAGGCGAAATTATGCCAGTTTTAAAAGTGCTTTAGTTTCGTGAAGTTATGAACCACAGATTTTACATAAGTTACATTATGTAAACTTTTTATATGGGGTGCCCTGCTCCGCTGACTGGGTAAAAATAAAGCATAAAAAACACCTAAAATTGCTTCGAAGCTAAAATTTGCCGCCGATGGCTGGCCGGCTATTTTGCTCATAGCCAAACTCTCGCGGTTACCCAGGTGCGGTTTTGGAGATTAGTGTCACTCTTTTTCTGATTTGTCTATTTTTGGCGATTTTCGCGGCTCTTTGTATTACGATTACAATTTTTGCAAAAATCGGCTATTTAGTTTTTGGTTAACACAAGGCAGACGACTTAAATGGCAGCGTAAGCGTAAATCAACCCTTTGGCGGTCATGAAATAGAGAAATTCGCCGCCGAGAGCCATTTCCGGAGTAAATTCCCCGCCCACATCTATGGCATGAAGCGGCCGCCCACTATTTAAATCAATAGTTAAAATGCCGTCATGGGTGGTTGGCAACAGAATGGTTTTTTCGTTTGGCATAAAAAGCAATTCACCTGTTTGCCCGCTCTTAAAAGCAGTTTCCCAGATGGTAAAGCCTTGATAATCCAAGGCATTTACAATGCCGCTTGGCTGAGCTATTACCAGTCCGCTTCCGGTATTGACAATGGAAGAAACCATATATTCATCGTGATTCCAGAGAACCACTCCGTTATTGGCATCAATGGCAAAGAGGCCACCATTATATGAAGCGGCATAAATAATGTGCCGCCCAACCTCTCCGCCAAAAACTGGTGTGGCATCAACATCGGTAAAGCGCATTTTATTGGTATCTTTTTTAGCCAGCATGGCTTTAAAAGCAACGAGGCCATTTTTCTTGGAAAGAGCCAGAAGATAACCGTCGGCCAGCCCAACATATATAGATGGCAAATCCGGCAATGAAACAACCGGCGTATGGCCGCGAACAGTCATTTCCTGTACGGCGCCTCTGTGGGTATAAGACCAGATTTTCTCACCGGTAAGTGCCGATAATTTAAAGAAATTGCCCTTTTCAGTGGCAAAATAAATCGCCGCGCCGCCGGCTTCGTTTTCAAAATAAGGCTTCGCCAGCACAGCTCCGCCTTGTGAATCGGTGCGCCATAGCTCTTGGCCGTTTTCCAAGTTATATGCCAAGAAAATACCATCCAGGGTGCCAACAAAAAAAGCTGTTATTTTTTTGCCCTTTAACTCAATATCGGCAAGTAGGCCCGGAGCACCTATGGGCGGGGCTTTATCTTTTTTCCATTCTATGTGGCCATCTTGATCCAAACAGCGCAGGTGGCCGCCATCGGTACCGATAACCACCCTGCTGCCGTCTTTTGTGGTAACAGGTGAACCATGGTTGCCGATAGTAGAATCTATGCGAGCATTCCAATAATGGCGAAAAATGCGTTCTTTTATGGTAACGTAATTATATTTTGTGGCAGATTCCTCAGCCAGTACAGCCGGTGTGGCAATTAAAGATGTAAGGCAAAATGAAGAGATAAGCGGTCTAAAAGAGCGACTTAATTGCGGCATAATAAATTCACAGAAATTTTAAATAGAAGCTAATTGAGTTTCGGCCAAGGCGGCAAAAGCAGAAGTACCATCGCTATTTTTGGCGGCCTCAATGACCTTTTTAAAGAGCTCTTTAGCTTTTTCTGCATTGTTCTTTTGCATATAAATGCGGCCTTGGTGATAATCAGCGGCTTCCACCATGCTCTTGTCGGCAGATTCGCTCAAGCTGGCAAATTGTTTGAGAGCATTATCTAAATCACCGGCCGATTCATAAGAGTAGCCCAAAAGCTCAACGGCTCTAAAATGGAAGGTATCTGTTTTGCTGGATTTTGTTAAATATTCCTTTAAAACCTGCACTGCTTCTTGTGGTTTATAATTATTGTAAAGAGCAATGGCTTTGCGGAGTCTGGCAATCTGCCCGACACCGTTTCCGTTTTGTGAGGCAATGGTGTCATCAAGAGCGCGAATAAGAGCTTTGGTTTTGTCTTCTTCGCTACCGAAATGTTGTCTTTGGGCTTTCTTTTCTTCATCGGAAAGACCGGAAACAGAAGGAACTTCTTCATTTACAGAAGCGTCAAGTACGCGCTGAACAGCAAAGAAAGAATCGGAAGCGAGAGCTTTGGAATGCTCGATTAGCATCATTGAGCCCCAAATTCCCAAAACAGCGGCCGAAGCCAAGCCAATTGTAAGAAAAACCTGTTTTTTGTGGCTATTATACCACTCAGCTGCCTCATTGGCGGCACCGATAAAAGCATCTGGTTGTTTTAATTTCTCTTTTCTGGTGATTTTCTTTTTAATAACAGTCATCTCATTGGCTCCGGCTTTTTGTCCAATACCTTGACAAAAAGCGCAAAATGGTATTCATAAGCTCCGCCGTTACTCGGCCTCAAGGAGCGTACCAAGTCTCCTTATATGCAGTTGGCCGAGTTGTCAAGAAGGTTTAAAATGAAAGATATATTAATAAATGTCTCTGAACCGGCTTTGCGTCGCGGTGCAGTGCTGGAAGATGGCAAACTGAGTGAATTACTTATAGAAAAAAGTGATGAACCGGCTTACCGCGGTTGCGTTTACCTGGGACGCATTGTAAATTATGAAAAATCCCTAAAAGCGGCTTTTGTTGATATAGGGCGTCAGCGTCACGCTTTTTTGCCTTTAAATGAAATTATGCCGACATATCTTGGTGGCAAAAACGAAAATCCCAAGAAAAACCAAGAAGTTCTGGTGCAGGTCACCAGAGAAGAAAATATGCAAAAAGGCGCTATGATCACTACTTATATCTCACTTGCCGGCCGGTATTTGGTTTATATGCCCCAAGTGGCCGGTCATAATGGTATATCGCGAAAAATTAACGATGAGGCTGAGCGACAGCGCTTAAAAGGTATTCAGGAAATAATTACTCCCAAGGGCTCCTCAACTATTATGCGCACTGCCTGCCTTGATTGCTCAAAGAGTAAGTTGGCGGAAGATTTAGCTTTTTTGAAGCGTCTTTGGGCAAAGATGCAGCAGCGGATAAAAAAAACCGCCGCTCCGGCAATCATTTATGCCGAGGAAGATTTTGTTTCCAAAATTCTGCGCGAATATTTTAGCCCCGATGTAGAGGAAATTCTCATAGACGATGAGGCCTCATTTAAAACGGGCCTGGAATATTTTCGCTGTATTTCTCCGCGGATAGCCCAAAAGAAATTGAAGCTTTATAATGATAAAGAGCCCTTATTCTTCCGCTACAAATTGGAAGAGCAAATTAAAGAAGTTTTTAAGCCCAAAGTGTACCTCAAAAGCGGTGGCAGCATAGTTATAGAACAAACCGAAGCCCTCGTTTCTATTGATGTAAACTCCGGAAAAACAAGAGAAAAAAATCCGCCTGACACATCTTTAAAAACTAATATCGAAGCGGCTTACGAAATTGCCCGCCAACTCAGGCTACGCGATTTGGGCGGCATTATTGTCATTGATTTTATTGATATGGAGAGCAAAGGCCATGAGCAAAAAGTGCTTGAGGCTTTGCATGAAGCGCTGAAGCTGGACCGCGCCCGCGTTAAAGTCGGCCCCTTTTCGGCCAATGGCACGGTTGAACTGAATAGGCAGAGAAGAAACTCCAAAATATCAAGCAGTTTAATGCAAGTATGCCCATGCTGTAACGGCACCGGCCACCTTTTGCCACCGCTTTTACAAACCATAGCCATTATGGAGCGCCTGAAAGCTGGTCTAAGCCGGGCCAGAGAAGTAGGCGATTTTAGTGGCCAGAATTTTTTCCTGGAATCTTCACAAGTTAACGCTTTTATGCTCTTAAATGAACATCGTGCCGAGCTATATACTTTGGAGCAGGAATTCGCTTGCTCTATTGCCATTACCCCTGCTGCCCCGCTTTTTGACGCTTCCGAAGGTGGCCTTTCTATTTCCGTCACTTATAAAAGATAGTGGCTTGAAATTATAGCCCGGATTTGGCAAAAGGTATGTGGCAATTGCGCCGTGCAGGAATATAAAAACTGTGCTGTACTGTTTATTTTCAAAGGAGTTTTAAATGGATAAAAAGATTATGCTCGCTTATTTTTCCGCAGCGGGACATACAAGACGCATCGCCCAGGCTCTGGCTGATAAATTAGCAATAGATTGCATTGAAATTAAACCGGTAATTCCCTATAGCCCAAGCGATCTCGACTGGTATGATCCCAATAGTCGCACTTTCAGAGAAATGCAAAATGAGAAAATCAAACCGGCTATGCAGCCTATAAGAGCTGATCTTAGTAGCTTTGATATATTGTTTTTGGGCTTTCCTGTTTGGTGGTACACATACCCGCGTATTGTCGGTGTTTTTTTGGATTTGCTTAATTTAAAAGGAAAAATTATTGTGCCTTTTGCTACTTCCGATGGTAGCGATATAACTTCTTGCGCCCGTAATTTGGAAAAGAATTACCATGAAGCAATTATTCATCCGGGCCGTATTTTGTCCGGCAATCTGAATAGAGAATTGCTCAATGAATGGCTCTCCGACTTGGGACTTTCCTTTTGAAACAAGCTATTTACCTATTAATATTGTCTTTTTTTGCTGCCTTGCCGTCTGCCTCCGCTGCCGCAGGCAATGGCCATGGCGAGGCCGGTCTTGTGCTGCAAAGCGGGCGCAATTATATAAAAGGTGCTTATGGTGAAGCAGCGCTGCGCGGTAGCTATGAATGGCGCGGTTTGGAAGCGGCTTTGACCTTGGGTCTGCGCGGCACAAAGGCGCAAAATAATGCTTTTTTCTCCGGCCTCACCGCTGAGGTGGCCTACACTGTGCCCATTCCGCATTTTCCTTTTGAATTTCGCTTGGTTTATAACTTTTCACCCCACTTTGAATCCACCATTATGGAGCACGATTTAGTGCTTATGGGCAGTTATCAAGGGCGCCATTTAGCCACAGGACTCGGTTACCAGGTGCGTTTTAACCGCTCACTTGATGGCCTCACCAAATATGTGGAATATTCCAACTATTTATATTTATTTGAAATTTATATTTGGCCCCAAGGGCATAAATATAATATCTATGGCGGAGTGAAAAACTACGACATCTTAAATTATGGTTTGGATCCGCTATTTTATCTGGCTACCTATTACACTCTGCCCGGCGGTGGGCCGCGCCTCTTCTTGGCCTGGCTCTATCAAGGAGCCGGTGTGGGGCCCATTCTCTTTAACCATTTTGATTGGAAAGTGCGGGTGGCTTTATTATGGCAATTCTAAAAATAATGCTGCCGGCCTTGGGTTTAATTTGGCTAACTGGCTGTAATTTCAATCTTTTAAAATTTGCTTATACCGATTACGATGTAAACGCCCGCTTTCATGATTCCATGGCACTAAATGAAGCCGATCCGCCCAAAGATCTTACTCTAACCACTGAGAATTATACTCTTTTAGTGGCCAGTGATTTGCACCTTTCAGACAACGAAAAGGCCATGGACGGCTTTTTTGCTCAGGTGGCGGCGCAAAAACCAGCAGCTGTCATCTATAATGGCGATCTTTACAACGGCCGCGAAGAATTTGCTAATATGGCGCAGCGCCTTTTGGAAGAAAAGACAGGAGCTCCGCACTACTATGTGGCCGGCAATCATGATCAATATTTTGGCTGGCCGGTTTTTATGGAGCGCTTCGGTAGCTCCACTTACACTTTTGTAATTAATGCCGGCGCGGCACAAGACCTCGTAATTATATTGGAAAGCGGCAGCAGCACTTTGGGTAAAGAGCAACTGGCCTGGCTAAAAGAACAGCTTAAAAAGCGCGAAAATTACCGCCATTGTCTCATTTTTACCCATAGCAATCTGGTAATTCACAGCTTTAATTTTGGCACCTATCCCGAAGATGAATTGCACGAACTTTATGCTCTCTTTCATGAATATAAGGTGAGCGCTGTTATTAGCGGCCATTCACATGTGAGCGATAGCAAAGAGATTTTGGACGTGCACTATTTCAATACCGCTGCCGCCAAAAATAAGCATTATGGCATATTGACGGTAAATAACGAACTTGACTTTAAACCTGCTGATTTTTAAGAGGTTTTTTTATGCCCAGCTATTTGGAACGCCGCAATATTCTTATTGCCGGCAAGATGAATGCCGGTAAAAGCACCCTCTTTAACCTGCTCACCCAGGCGGAAAATTCCATTGTTGATGCCACCCCGGGGACAACTGCCGATACCAAAATAGCCGTTATGGAAATCCACGGTTTGGGGCCGGTAAAGCTTTTTGACAGCGCCGGCATTGATGAAACCGGCGAACTGGGCGAAAAAAAGCGTGCCAAGGTCTATGCCAATTTAAAAAGCGCCGATTTGCTGCTTTTGGTTATTGGCAGCAAAGGCACTGTTTTTACATGGGAAATTGAGCTTTTGGAAAAGGCGGTGCTTTGGGGCAAAAAAGTGGCTATTTGCCTAAATTGCTTTAACGGCGCGCCCGGCCGTTTGCCGGTTGAACTTAATAAATGGGCTGCCATGCCATGCCTTGCCATAGATGCCACGCAGAGTGCTGATAGAGGTAAGCTTCTTGAATTTATTAAGGAAAACTGTGAGCGAGAAGTAGAGTCCCTGCCCCTTTTGCCCTTTGTTACAGCTGGTGAGCACTATATTTTAGTTATTCCCATGGATGATGAGACGCCCGAGGGCCGCCTTTTGCGCCCGCAAACTTTGGCGCTGGAATTTATAACCCGGCGCTTTGCCTGGCCCACCTGCTATCGCCTCGATTTAAAAAAAGCGCGCTCGGCCGATGAAAAGTTAAAAGCAGCGGAAAAGCAGCGCTGGCTTGATTTTTTGGCCTCTTTTACGCCAAAACCGGCAGCTATAATTACCGACAGCCAGGCTATAGACGTTGTGGACTCTTGGACTCCGGCGGAAATAGAGCTCACCACTTTCTCTATTATGATGATAGAGCAGCAATCGCGCGGGCGCCTGGCTCGTTTTGTTGCCGGGCAAAAGCAAATTTCCGCCCTAAAAGCCGGCGATAAAGTGCTAATTTATGAAGCTTGCAACCATTCGCGCATCGGTGAGGACATCGGCACGGTGCAAATTCCTGCTATTTTGCAAAAAATTGCGCCCGGAGTTGTAATAGACCACGCTTTTGGCCGTGCTCTTGGTGAAATAGAAAATCTTAAGCAATATAAAGTGGTTATCCATTGCGGCGGCTGTATGCTGAGCCAGCAGGTTTTGGCTGCCAGATTAAAAGAGCTGGACGAAAAAGGTGTATTTTACACTAATTATGGGCTTTTTTTGGCCGGAAGACTGGGTGAAGCGGCGCTAAAGCGCGTGGTTAGGCCATTTATTGGCAGCTTATTGTTTTTGTTTGGCTTTTAAGGGTAGGTACATGAAGTTCAGTTCAGTCGCTTTATTTAATATTAGCACATATTCAACAAATCATCAATGCACAGTTTACAATTTTCCAATAATCTTGCTCACATAGAAGGTATATCATGAATAATAAAGATGCAGATTATGAAACCGAGCGGAAAAAGGCTTTTCTATATATCGAAGACGGCGAATATGATACGGCCAGTGAAATATTAGATGAAATTTGGGAGGTGGATCCGGAAAATGCCTGGGTTTATATAGGGCGCTATTTAATAGAAAATAAGTTGGAATCGCTGGAAGACTTAGAATACGATGAATCGTATGATGTACTAGAGAATTCCGACCACACAACTTGGCTTGAATATAATGAAGAAAGTCGCTATTGAGGTTAAAGATCAAGGCTTTTTCGGTTCAATATTTGGTTCAACACACACAGAATATAAAACAGTTACTGAAAGATTAATCATTTACCAGATAATAATGCGGCTAAAGTAACCCAATATGGCTATTTATATACATGGAAAGAGGCCCAAAGAGCCTGTCCTCCTGGTTGGCGCTTGCCAAGCAAAGCAGATTTTGAAGAATTACTAGATTATGTCGGCAAGGATAACCAAACACGGGCGAAAAACTTAAGAGCCACCACCTGTGATGATGGTCTTGACACTTATGGCTTTGGGGCGCTTCCCGCCGGCCGCTACGAGGGTGGCGCTTACTACCTTTTCGGTTACTGCGCCTACTTCTGGTCGGCCACGGAGGGCGGTACCTACCGCGCCTACAGCCTGTACTTAGGTAATGGCGGTGCGTATCTGGACAACGACTACAAGGTTTACGCCTTCTCCGTGCGTTGCCTC
>JAEEML010000156.1 GCA_016283195.1 Deltaproteobacteria bacterium
TCGCAGTAGAGCCCTTCCATACAGTCGGTCTCCGGCGGGGAACACTTTTCGCCTAGTTGCTGCGAAGATGTATTGCCGGCCACCGGCTTGGAACAGCCGGGCACTAAAGCCAAAAGCGGCAAAAGCAGCATTAAGGCATAAATTTTCGCTTTCATACTATTTCTCCTTTAACAAAGCGGCAACTGCACCGCTTGATTGCCAAAACGGAAATTGATTGATTTTATGGATAATTTTTTCAGGAAGATGGAAACAGGCAGCCAGGGGAAGGCGGTTAACGCATAATACTCTCTCTTGCAATTTATGTGCCAACATATATGCCCCTATATGCTGCCCCCTCAAACAGGGCAAAGAAAACACTAACAATGCGAGGAAGCATTTGCAATACATTTTTAAGGCCAAAATAGCGCCAGGTGCACTTTTCCAAGGGTGTTTTATAAAGAGCGTGGTGACCGTCATTGATTACAGCGGGGCAAAGCATATTTTCTTATGAAATTAAGAGATGTTAAGTGTTCTACTTCCGGCAGGAAAAGAATTAATTAGCCTTAAAAACCTTACTCGCAAGGCTTAATTTCCATCTTGTCGCCCGCTAAAGTAAGTTCTGCTGCCCCGCCACCGGCTAAAGAGCCAAAAAGGAGCTCCTCGGCTAGCGGCCCGCGCACCATTTTGGCAATAAGGCCCTTTAATGGGCGGGCCCCAAAACGCGGATCAAACCCCTTTTGGGCCAAGTAATTCCTAAGTTCCGGAGCCACGGTAATATTTACCTTCTTCTCGGCCAGCTGGCTCTTTAACTCAGCCAGATATTTGTCGGTAATAAGCCCCATGAGCGCCGGGCTCAAGGGATTAAAAGTGATAATACCGGTGAGCCGCCCGCGAAATTCCGGCGAAAAGAGCTTTTCCACCGCTTTTTCCGAGCGGCTAATATCTATGCCACCTTGAAAGCCGATGCTGTTTTGGGCCATTTCCCGAGCGCCGGCATTGGAGGTCATAATAATAATGACATGGCGAAAATCAGCCTCATTGCCGTTGTTATCGGTGAGCGTGGCATGGTCCATCACCTGCAATAAAATATCAAAAAGATCCTGGTGCGCTTTTTCTATCTCATCGAGGAGAAGTACAGAGTTAGGCTTTTGCCTGATAGCCTCGGTTAAAAGGCCGCCCTGATCAAAGCCGACATAACCGGGAGGCGCCCCGATAAGGCGTGAGACAGTGTGCTTTTCCATATATTCGCTCATATCAAAGCGAATAAGCGGCAAAGAGAGCTCTTTGGCCAGAGCTCTGGCCAATTCGGTTTTGCCTACCCCGGTAGGGCCGGTAAAAAGAAATGAGCCGGTGGGCTGATCGGGCGCCCCGAGGCCGGCGCGTGAAAGTTTTAAGGCGGCGGTAATGGCGCTGATAGCCGCTTCCTGACCAAAAACCTGCTCATTAAGACGACTTTCCAGGTGGCGCAAAAGTTCCCGATCATCTTTAGTAGCGGTAATAGCCGGCAATTTAGCCATAGTGGCCACTACTTTTTCTATAGCGCTTCTGGTTAATACCTGTTGCCGCTCATTAGCTGGCAGCAGGCTATTAGCCGATCCGGCCTCATCTATTACATCTATGGCTTTATCGGGCAAAAAGCGGCCGTTAATATGGCGCGCTGCAAGGGTGGCCGCCGCTTCCAGGGCCTCATCTTGATAACGCGCCCCATGAAATTCCTCAAAGCGCTCTTTAAGCCCCTTTAATATGGCCACCGTCTCCTCAACCGAGGGCTCTAAAACATCGAGCGGCTGAAAACGGCGCACCAAAGCGCGATCTTTTTCGATATTTTTACGAAAATCCTCTTTGGTGGTAGCTCCGATAAGGTGCAAAATTCCCTGTGATAACGCCGGCTTAAGCAAATTTGTTATAGAGTGGCCACCGCCGCTTTCACTATTTGCCGCCATGTGCAATTCATCTATAACCAAAATGGGATTTTTCTTTTCTCCAAGGGCTTTTATCACCGCATTAAGGCGTTCCTCCAACTCACCATGGTACTTGCTACCGGCGATAAGAGC
Source organism: Deltaproteobacteria bacterium (assembly GCA_016283195.1). GTDB lineage: Bacteria > JAEEML01 > JAEEML01 > JAEEML01 > JAEEML01 > JAEEML01. Next base: position 2,034 of record JAEEML010000156.1, read on the forward strand.
TCCCATATCCAGCTCAAATAATTCACATTCTTTTAAGCGCTCCGGCACCTCACCTTGCACAATAAGCTGAGCCAGACCATAAATAATAGCGCTCTTCCCCACTCCGGCTTCGCCCAGTAATAGCGGGTTGTTGCGCGTCCTTCGGCAAAGAATTTGCATCAGGCGCTTTAATTCTTTTTCTCTACCGATAAGCGGATCAAGTTTACCGGCCCCGGCCAGAGCGGTGAGATCGCGGCAAAAGAGCAACAACGCATCCTGTGGCTTGCCAAAAAAGGCATCCTCATCGCCGGCCGCCATAGTGCCAAATAGCGCTCCTGTTTGCGCATCTCCTGGAATTTTATGGGAAATATAGGTGAGTACATCCACACTTTTAATGCCGTAAGTGGCTAGAAGTGCGGTGGAATAACACTCTTCGACAGAGATAGCTGCCAAAAGGTCCAGTGGTTTTATCAGCTTAAAAACATGGGCTATATCGAGGTTTTCCGGCTCTTGTTCCAGCTTGCCGATAACATGGGTTGCCACTCTGTTCAAAACTCTTTGAAAAGCCCTGGTACCTTCCGGCGGCTGAGCATCCGGCTCATCATAATAACCGGCCGGCATAGTGGGGATTTTCTCGTTTAAATAAGTATTTAACTTTTGTGCTATGATATCCGGAGGAGCTCCCAGAGCTCTAAGAAGTTCGGCCACTTCCCGGCTTTGCAAAAGCACTAAAAAAAGCTGCTCAACGCTCACATATTCATGGTTGCGCATCATGGCCTCGGCAGTGGCCATTTCCAATATCTTTTCAACTTCACTGACTTTAGCCATTATTTTTCCTGAATTAGCGGAGTATTAGATTTAAAGCGGTTCCATAAGGCATTGCAGGGGAAAACCCTCGGCGCGGGCCCGTTCAATAGTTTGATACACTTTTGTTTCGGCAACTTCTTTATCGTATATGCCGGCCACGCCGCGCCCGCTTTTATGGACACTCAGCATGATAGCTTCGGCCTTTTCCGGCGAGTGATGAAAAATATCTATCAGAATTTCCACCACAAATTCCATAGTAGTATAATCATCGTTTAAAAGAATAACTTTGTAAGAGCGCGGCGGCTCAAGTTGCAATTTTTCTTCAATAAATTGAGCTGGTGAGCTGCTCTTTTGTAATTCTGTAGCCATGATATATCAGGCGAGATCGGCCGGCAGGGCTTTTTCGAGAGCCAAAAGGTTGGGTTCAATCACCACCGGCTCACCGGTGGCTTTAATGGCGCTTTCCACATCTTTAAGGCCGCTGCCGGTGACAATGGCCACTACTTTTTCATGGGCAGCAATGAGCCCCTCTTGGCGCGCTTTTTTAATACCGGCAACGGAGGTGGCCCCGGCCGGTTCGGCAAAGACGCCGGTATTGCGGCCAAGAAGGGTTATGGCTTCCAAAATCTCGCCATCTTCCACAGTAACATAGTTGCCGCCGGTCTTCTTTACATTACGCAGCGCTTTAATGGCATCGCGCGGCTTATCCACCGAGATGGAATCGGCCACAGTGTGCGCCGAAGTAACCACAATATTCTCGGTATTTTTATGAAAAGCTGTAGCGATAACCGAAGAGCCCTTGGCCTGCACGCCCAAAACGCGCGGCAGTTTATCAATATAGCCCATGGCATAGAGGTCTAAAAGGCCCTTGGCCACACCGCCCACAATGCAGCCATCGCCAACAGAAACAGCAATGACATCGGGCGCTTTAAAGGCCATCTGCTCACAAATTTCCAAAGATACTGTCTTTTTGCCTTCGGAGAGCACCGGGTTCACCGCCGTGGAACGGCTATACCAGTTCCATTTGCGCCGCGCCAAAAGGCTAAGGTCAAAGGCATCGTCATAAGTGCCGTTTACCATAAACACTTTGGCGCCAAAAACCTGCAATTGGGCAATTTTGGCTTTGGGCGCAGTTTTTGGCACAAAGATAATGGGATGAATGCCCACACTGGCCCCAAGGCCGGCAAGAGAAGAAGCGGCATTGCCGGTAGAAGCGGCGCAAATGGTCTTTTGCCCAAGCTCGCCGGCGCGCACAATAGCTATAGCTGATGCTCTATCTTTTAAAGAGGCCGTGGGCAGACGGCTGTCGTCTTTTACCCAAAGATTCTCAATGCCTAACAGCTTGCCGAGAGTTTTAGTTTCGTAAAGCGGTGTCCAGCCCAGTTGCAATTTTGGGGCAAACTTGCGCTCACTCACCGGGAGCAGTGGCATATAGCGCCAAATAGAGCGGTCATCATTAGCTTGAAGGCTCTCTTTGGTGAGCTCTTTTTTTACTCTGTCGTAATCAAACTCGATATCTAAAATGCCATCATCGCCGCATTTGGGGCAGGTATAATGCACTTCGTCAATATTGTAAGTCTCTCCGCACAAAACACAGCGGGCTCCGGTGATGGTAGATTTCATGGTTCCTCCTCAAAACGAGCCATCAAGGCGGAGGCATAGTAGCACCTGGAGAGAGAAAAGTTAAGGGGGCAAGTTTTATTTTGGGTTTTAACAAAACCAAAACATCATTGCCAAATTCAAAGGCAATATTAAAGCTGCTTTTTTCTTCAATAAGCTCTGGATATAACAGTGCTTCTCCTGACACACTTTGGCACACTTTTGATACACCTGACACACTTTTGACACACTTTGCCAAAGCCATACAAAACGCAGTAAAACCTTATAATTACAGCTTGTTATATGTTTTTTTGCCATTTGGCACGCGATTTGCATTTAAAAATGCGCCGGCCAGGCTATCCGGTAAGAAAGGAGCAACCATGCGCA
>JAEEML010000157.1 GCA_016283195.1 Deltaproteobacteria bacterium
GGGCAGCGCAGTTTTATAACGATGCCATTGAGCGCTTTCCCAGTAACGAAATTATTCCCGATGCTTTTTTGCAACTGGCTTCGGCTCAGCAAAATATGCATCAGGATAGCGAGGCTATTGAGACTTTGCGTGAACTTATAGATAGTTACCCGGATACTATTGCAACTAAGAAAGCCAGAGTGCGCCTTATGCAACTGGCAGTGACAGAAGAGTAAGGATTACCATGAAACGACGTCACGTTATCGGCATTATTCCTCTTATTTGTGCTGCTTCCGCCAATATGGCTTTGGCCCAGGAAATCAGGACAAGCGACAATGAACCCAATCAAACAGAGTCGCCGGGGGAGCCCTCCGTGCCTGAAACATACATAGTGCAGCCAGGTGATACCTTGTGGGATATCAGTGCCAATATTTTGCAAAATCCCTGGTACTGGCCCAAAGTGTGGTCTTATAACCCCGATATCACCAATCCCCATGTGATTTATCCCGGAGATACTATTCGCTTTCAGCAGCCACCGGCCTCTGAAATGCCCGTTATGGCCGATTACGCTTCGCGGCGCGGCGAGTTTCCCGGTGACAGTGCCGAGGAGGGCGGGCAAAGCACAAATGCTGCAGGTAGCGAAGAGCAGCCGGGAGTAAAGAGGCGGCCGGTATTTGAAATTATCAGCGATGTGGCTACTGTGCACAGAGCGCCGGGAACCATACAAGTGATGGTTGACTCGCTTATTACTAAGGATGAGCTGGAAGCAAGCGGTGTTATTTTTAAAGCAGCCGAAGAGCGCATTTTGCTAACTCCCGGAGACAAGATTTATTTAAAATTCCCCGGCGGTCAGGATGTGGAAGTGGGCGCGCAGTACCTTATTTTCCGCACGATTGAAAAAGTTAAACACCCGAAGAGCAAGGAGTCATACGGCTATCTCACGCAGATTACCGGCATGGCCGAAGTTACTATGGTACATGAAAAAATGGCCACAGCCATAATTAAAAAGAGCTCGGCCATTGTTGAACGCGGCCAGTTTGTTATGCCACTCACCGATGATGTCTATCGCCTGGTGGAGCCAAAAAATAATGAGAGTGAAGTGCGCGGCGTGGTCTTGGCTACTAAGTTTCAAGAGACTAAACTCATTGGCGAGCAGGAGCTCATATTTATTGATAAAGGCCGGAAAGATGGAGTAGCTGTCGGCAATACTTTTAAGGCCGTTTACCGCGGCGATCCCCTTTGGGGCGAAGATGAAGAGCTGCCGGAAGAAGAAATAGCTACTTTGCGCGTTGTCGATGTCAAGGAGGAGGTCTCTACGGCTTTGGTATTGCATGCGAGACGTGAAATAGATATCGGTACTCCGGTGGTTATGAAACCTTGGTAATAATTAACTTACGGGAATTATAATGAAAATTTGCAAAATTAATCTTATGCAGTTTAACCAGACAGCGGCTCTTGATTTTCATCGGCATATTGCCGATATCATTGCCGGTGAGTGGGGTGAGCGCGAGCGGCCGGCAGCGCTTTTGGCTTATTACCAGGCTATTAAAGACTTTCGGGCGGTAATCGGCGACCTGGCCGAAGAAGAAGATCTCTTTGCCGCCATGCACGAATATGATTTAAAAGTTGATAATGCCTGGCGCGGCCTTAAAGCGAGTATTCTTGTGGCCTGTTACCACCCTAACGAAGATATCAGAAATGCCGGCGAAATGGTGGACAGCATTTTGAGTGCTTATGATAATCCTGTTAATTTACCGCTGGTTACCGAGCATCACATTATCTCTGAAGTTCTTAGCGAACTCGAAGAACTCGACCCGGCTGTTTTAGACATGGCCGGGGTCTCTTTTTGGCTAAACGAAGTGAGCAGCAATTTTGACCGCCTAATGGAAATTTACGCTCAGCGTCTCCAAGGCCTTTCCGATGAAGTAGCCGGCAAAGCGCGTGATGCCCGCCTTTTGCTGCATCGGGCTTATAATGATTTTATCACCTATTTAGCGGCTCTCTGCCTGGTGGAAGGCGAAGAGGAATATAGCGATTTAATCCGCGCTCTTAATGAATATATTATGAATAAGCGCTCGGAATATAAAGCAAAAATACTAATATAATCTAACTGGCAATCGTTCTTATGGATATTTTAAAAGAACTTACCTCTCTTGCCGATAATAATTACAAAGAATTTCACCAAAAGTTGATACCGGGAGTGGATAGAGCGCTTATTTTAGGTGTTAGAGTCCCCAAAGTGCGTCTTTTGGCCAAAGAGCTCTCTAAAAGCGGGGAAGGGGCCGCCTTTATGGCAGAACTCCCGCATCATTATTATGATGAAAATATGCTCCACGCGCTCCTCCTGAATGAATTAAAAAAGCCGGACATTATCTATAGCGAGCTTACGCGCTTTGGACCATTTATTGATAATTGGGCCGTTTGTGATGCCTTGGTTTTAAAGCCGCTCGCTAAAGAGCCGGAGCGCTTTTGGCAATATATCAAGAAGGCGCTTAATAAGCCTGAACTTTATGTGAAACGTTTGGCTATCAATATGCTCATGCGCCATTTTTTGGACGCGGCCTTTCAAAAAGAGCAGCCGGAACTGGTGGCAAATATTGCAACTGATGAATATTATTTAAATATGAGTGCCGCTTGGTATTTTGCTACCGCTCTAGCCAAACAGCGCGAAATTATTTGGCCCTATTTTGCCGAAAAAAGGCTTAAAGAACCGGTGCTTAAAATGGCTATTCGCAAATGTTTGGAAAGTTACAGAATTAAAGCGGAAGATAAAGCGGAACTTAGAAAAATGCGCGGGTAAAAAGTTTAGAACTCTTAGGCCTCTTCGAACTCGGCATCAACCACTTTGCCATCAGCGGCGGCAGAGCCGGCATCAGCGGTATTTGCAGCACCGGCAGCAGCTCCGGCAGCACCGGCACCCGGGTTGGCACCGGCATTAGCCGATTGATACATCACTTCGGCCATCTTGTGCGCGCTCTGCTGCAGCTCTTCAGTGGCATTTTTGATGCGATCGACATCGCCGGAATTTAAGGCCTCTTTGGCCTTGGAAATCTTGGCCTCGATATCGCTGATGATGGCGGCATCAACTTTATCCTTATATTCTTTGATATTCTTTTCCAGCTGATAGACTAGGCTATCCAGCTCGTTTTTGGCTTTAATTTCTTCGCGCCGTTTTTGGTCATCGCTGGCGTGTTGTTCAGCCTCTTTGACCATCTTATCGATATCGGCATCGGTGAGGCCGGAGCTCGAGGTAATGGTAATGTGTTGCTCTTTGTTGGTGGCTTTATCTTTAGCCGTCACGTTGACAATACCGTTGGCATCGATATCAAAGGTGACTTCGATTTGCGGAATGCCACGCGGTGCCGGCGGAATGCCATCAAGATTAAAGCGGCCCAAGGTGCGGTTTTGGCTGGCCATCGGCCGCTCGCCCTGTAGCACGTGCACTTCGACCGAGTGCTGATTATCAGCGGCAGTGGTGAAGATCTCGCTCTTTCTCGTGGGAATGGTGGTGTTCCGGGTGATCATCGGAGTCATCACGCCGCCTTGGGTTTCAATACCTAAGGAAAGCGGGGTGACATCGAGAAGCAGCAAATCTTTTACTTCACCGGTTAAAACACCGGCCTGAATAGCGGCACCCATAGCCACAACTTCATCGGGGTTCACTGAGCGGTTAGGCTCTTTGCCAAAGAATTCTTTAACGATTCTTTGTACATAAGGCACACGGGTAGAACCACCGACCAGCACTACTTCATCTATATCAGAGGGCTTTTTGCCGGCATCTTGCAAAGCTTTTCTACAGGGCTCCAAAGATCTATCAGCGAGGTCAGCGATGAGGCTTTCCAGTTTAGCTCTGGAGAGGCGGATATTCATGTGTTTCGGGCCAGTGGCATCGGCAGTTAAGAAGGGCAGATTGACCTCGGTCTCCATGGCTGTAGAGAGCTCGATTTTGGCTTTTTCTGCCGCTTCTTTCAGTCGCTGCAAAACCATCTTATCATTAGAGACATCAATACCGGTGTCTTTCTTGAATTCGCTCACCAAAAAGTCGATGATCTTTTGATCAAAGTTATCGCCGCCCAGGTGGGTATCACCGTTGGTGGAGACAACTTCTACAATGTTTTCGCCAATTTCCAAAATGGAGATATCAAAAGTACCGCCACCGAAATCGTAAACGGCGATGACTTCATCTTTCTTCTTATCCATACCGTAGGCGAGAGCTGCGGCCGTCGGCTCGTTGATAATACGTTTGACTTCGAGGCCGGCGATTTTACCGGCATCTTTGGTGGCCTGACGCTGGCTGTCGTTGAAGTAAGCGGGGACAGTAATAACGGCCTCGGTGACTTCCTGGCCCAAATAAGACTCGGCGGCCCGTTTTAATTTCTGCAAAATCTTGGCGCTGATCTCCGGCGGGGAGAAGACTTTGCCGCCCACGCTCACAGCGGCATCGCCGTTATCACGCGAGACTACTTTATAAGGCACTGTACCAATTTCTTCTTGAATTTCATTGGTTTTGCGGCCCATGAAACGCTTGATGGAAAAGATAGTGTTTTCCGGGTTGGTGACAGCCTGACGGCGCGCCACCTGGCCGACGATGATTTCACCGTCTTTGGTGAAAGCTACGGTTGAAGGAGTGGTGCGGCCACCCTCTTCATTGGTGAGTACCTTGGCTTCTTTGCCTTCCATTACGGAAACTACGCTGTTGGTCGTTCCTAGGTCAATACCGATAATCTTAGACATTATATTTACCTCCTCTTATAGGGTATTTCTGCATTTTGCCTGCCAGTTTCCCGGCGGCAAACTGTAACGTAAGGCCGAAAGAAGCGCTGTCAAGTGGGGGGAGAAAAAAATCCTATAAAAAAATGCTTTTAAGCGACGGTAAGCCATAATGCCGCTTGAAATAGCCGCTAAACTTGCCTAGAATACCCGGCGGAAATTTTCTGCAGGCCGAGGAGGTCCTTTGATGAACGTTGTTTTTTTGTCGCCCAGTTTTCCCCCTAATTATTATCAGTTCTGCACCGCTTTAAAACGGGCCGGGGCCAATGTGCTGGCTGTGGGCGATGCGCCTTA
>JAEEML010000158.1 GCA_016283195.1 Deltaproteobacteria bacterium
CCCCTCGTCGCCAATGCGTTCCACTGTGTCCAAAAGATGTTTTAGAGCCATTTTAAAGCGCTCTTCCTGCGGAATATTTAGCTCATGGCCGGCTTTTAGTGCCGAGAATATCCACGGGTTGCCCAGAGCGGCGCGGCCTATCATCACCCCCTGGCAGCCATATTCGTTCATTAGCTTTTCGGCATCGGCCACAGAGGTGACATCGCCGTTGCCGATGAGTGGCACTTTGCCATCCACTACTTTGGCTACGGCGCGAATTACTTCCCAATCGGCCGCGCCGCTATAGAATTGCACTCTGGTGCGTCCATGCACGGTAATGGCTGCTGCGCCGCCGTCAAGCACCGCTCTCGCTACTTCCGGCGCGGTGATTTCGCCGCTATCCCAGCCGGAGCGCATTTTAACTGTCACGGGAATACCTGGCGGAACTTTTTGTACCACTTTGGCGATAGCTGCTCCGGCTTCACTGGGGCGGCGCATCCAGGCCGCGCCGGCGCCGCTATTCACCACTTTGCGCACCGGGCAGCCCATATTGATATCTATAAGTTCGGCGCCAAGTTCTATACCGATAAGAGCTGCTTCGGCCAGAGTATCGCCATCGGCGCCAAAGAGCTGGAGCCAGTGCGGCTTTTCTCCGGGGAAAAAATGCACCATTTTGAGAGTTTGTTTGGAGCCCAAAACCAGAGCTTTGGCGCTAATGAGCTCGGTAATAGCGGCGCCGGCGCCACATTCCTGGCAGATGCGCCTGAATACTTCATCGCTGTAGCCGGCCATGGGAGCCAGAATATAAGGGGAAGAAAAGGAAATATTAGCTATTTTAAAAGTCACTGCCTAGGCGCTCCTATGCGTTTAATGGCTTCTCCGGACATGGCCGGGTGCTATTGCGGAAAGGCTTTTAGCATAAGTGAGGGTGGATGGCCAAGAGGGCAAAACGAAAGCCGCCGCCAGGCATATTACATCGCCCCGGCGCGGGCCATCTCAATTTCATGGGCCCCGGTTAAATCAAGAACAATTTCATCGGTGTGGCCAAATTCCCAAGTGGTGGTGCGGCCGACTATGCGGGCTTTTAAGAGCAGTTTGTCATTTTTTTGCAAACGCAGGCTCCGGAGTTTGTCGTTTAAAGCAATGCCGGCTTTAATATCGCTCATAAAGGGGCCGGTCACCCACACTTTGCCTTTGCTTACTTTGTAAACCACCAAGTTCCAGTAAATAACGCGCCCTTTAAGTTTATTGGCATCGCGCAGGACATTGCGGAAACAGCGCTCGTCATCTATTTCGCCCTTTGGCGGTACTGGCACCGGATTACCTTCAAAATCGGCCAGCGACTTGGGCGAGAGGGCAAAAGCAATTGGCTCTATTACTACAAAAGTTTCCGGATACCCGGCCACGCGCTCATCCTGTACGAGGCCGCGCATGCGCCCTTTTACCAGCACAAAGTCGTTTTGCAAAACAGCTGTCTTGAGCACAGCCGGAGTTTTTGCCACTTTATAGCGACTTAGGGTCATGGCACTGTCAGAAAGGAGGATATCACTCTTGCCGATATGCTTGATGTAGAGCTCGCCGATTACCAGCTTACCTCGATAATTATTTGGATTTGCTACAATATCTCTATATCTGTCGGCAAGCGGAATAGGAAAATGCACTCCGGGAATTTCCCTACTTGCATTTTGGGAGCTGTTTGCGCTATTTTGCCCCCACGCTCCGTTTGGGAGGATAAGCGTGATGATTAGTAGTAATGCTTTAGATGAAATAGTTGTTTTCATAACATGTCCTTCGGGCGCCGCCATGGCCGGCGATTTAGCCCATGCCCTCATAGAAAACCAGCTGGCAGCTTGTGTCAATATCATACCGCAAGTGCGCTCGGTTTATTTGTGGCAGGGTGAGGTTAACGATGATGCCGAGCAGCTTTTGGTGGCCAAGAGCCTGGCTAATAAATTTGAAGACCTCTGCGCCATGGTTAAAAGTTGCCATCCGGCAGAAGTGCCGGAAATTATCTCCATGCCTATTTCTGCCGGCCTCAAAAGCTATTTAGACTGGCTGCGTGCCGGGGTTAGCCAAGCCGCTTGATTTTCTTATTGCTCAATAAAAGAACTAAAACGTTGGATTATGCCGGTAAGTGGTAAGCGCTCTTTGGCGGCTCCGGATTCCCAAACTTCTTTAGGCATACCGTAAATAGTAGCTGATTCCGGCGATTCGGCATAAATAGTGCCGCCCATTTTGCTGACAGCCAGAGCGCCATTGCGGCCGTCATCGCCCATACCGGTAAGCACAGCGCCCACAAGCGGGCCAATCCAGTTAGTGGCCACACTTTCAAAAAGCATATTTACCGATGGGGCATAGCGATCAATGCTGATTGGTTGCCTTAGAACAATTGAGTAGCCGCTTTGCTTATTGCGATGCAGAGTCATGTGGTGAGCGCCAGGTGCCAAATAAATATAACCGGCTTGCAACGGCTCGCCTTGAACGGCCTCTTTTACTTCAAACGGACAGTTGTTATTAAGGCGGCGGGCAAAGGCGGCAGTAAAATTTTCCGGCATGTGCTGGGCAATGAGCATAGAGACATCAGGGCGGTGCGGAAGCGCCGATAGCAGCGTTACAAGAGCCACAGGGCCGCCGGTAGAAGCGCCGACAATAAGCAGCTTTTGCGGGCCGCTAGCAGCGCCGCTGTTAACAATTTGCTGCGCAGCTTTGGAGACAGGTGGGGCAAGCGGCTCAGGCTTTTTAAAAGAGGGCGGGGCAAAGATTTTTTTCTGCACATTGTACTGGCGGAGGCGCACTTTATAAGTGGGAATCTCCTTTATTTTAGCTACCAGCTCATTGGCGCAGCGTTTCCACGCGGACTCTTCGCCGACTTCCGGCTTCACAATAAAATCAAGAGCTCCCAGCTCAAGAGCTTGTAAAACCGATTCGCGGCGATTATCAGAGCTCACCACAATAACCGGTGTCGGTTGCTTGGACATCAAAAAACGCAAAAAAGCGAAACCGTCCAAGCGCGGCATATTAAGGTCCAGTGTGATGACATCCGGTTTGTAGAAAAGAGCCTGTTTTAGACCCTCTTCGCCATCGGAAGCCCGGCCGACTATCTCAATGGCATCGAGCTGCTCTTTTAAAATATTGGTAATGGCTTGGCGATTAAAGGCCGAGTCATCGACAATCAGTACTTTGAGCTTTGAATCACTCATTTCGCTCCCATAGGTTTGCGGTAAACCAAATCGTTCGGCAAAGTGACCATTTCAAAATCGGTAGAAACATTTATCAGACTTTCGCTGTGACCGAGCAGCAGATAGCCGCCGCGGCGCAACTTTTTGTAAAAGAGATTTAAAAGCTGGTTGCGGGTAGCTTGATTAAAATAAATAATCACGTTGCGGCAGAAAATAACATCGCAGGGCATTACCAAAGCCGAGGTTCGCGGTTCCACCAGATTGAGGCGGTTAAAAGTGACCATATCGCGGATCTCTTTTTTTATCTCCCAAGAAGCGGAATCAACTTTAGTAAAGTAATTATCCCAATAATATTGCGGTATGGCCCTAAAAGAACTCTGGCCGTATATACCGCGTTTGGCTTTGGCCAGCACTTTGTTGGAAATGTCACAGGCAAAAATATCGATGCGCCACCCGGCAAGAGCCCGGCAATCGGCCAGGAGCATGGCCAGGGTATAAGGCTCTTCACCGCTGGAGCAACCGGCGCTCCAAATACGCAACCAGCGGCGATCTTGCAAAGATTCGCTGAGAATAGGCACCAAGTGGTCGCGGAAGGAGTAAAGTTGCCGCTCTTCTCTAAAGAAGTAGGTCTCATTGTTGGTGAGGTGATCAGCCAGAATTTCCATCTCTTTGCTGCCGTCTATCGGCGAATTAAGGAGATTGTAATAGGCTGAATATGACGGCAAATTGAGCTCCTCCAATCTGGAAGAGAGGCGGTGCTCAAAGAGATATTTATGCTCGTCTTCAAATGTGAGACCGGCATAACGATGGATAATATCACGCAAAAGGTGAAATTCATCATCGTTCATGCTGTAGCTGTTTGCGCCGATGAACACAGCTTACCCCCTCATTTCATCCAGAATTTCCAGAACCATGGGCTCTGTTTCAGCTTGTTGCAATTCACTTAGTGTCTCATCCGGTAAGGTGATATCCATGGCCATGAGCATTTGTAATGCCGCCAGGCGCACCTCCCAAAATTCATGCTTAACCAGAGGGAGCAAAATATCAGCTTGCAAATCACTATCCAGGCGATATACTTCACTAATTGCTTCCTGTACAACTTCTTTTATTTTTGACTTTGCCGCCATGTGCAAAGCGTCAGAGAGTTGTTTCTCGTCCATCCCGGCCAGCATGTGCAAAGCGCTAATAGCTTTTTCCGCCGAGTCGCCGGAGATCAGATTATTTAAAGTATCGAGAGCTTCCGGAGTCAGATGGTGACTTAGGCCTTCAATAGCTGCCAGAGCCACAGCCGTGTCCTCATCGTTTATGGCTTTTAGGAGATAATCGGTAACTTCTGGCTCCCAAAGAGTGCCCAGCAATTTTATGGCACTCAGGCGCACTTCCGGCAGAGAATCTTTTAAAGAAGGACTTAATATCTCAATACTTAGCTGCCCTGGGAAATTATTAAGAGCATTTAAAGCGGCAATACGCACATCGGGATTTTTATCGGAAAGCCAAGTAGTAATCAGCGGCAAATCCTGAGCTGTAGCCACCTTGCCAAAAAGTTCGACGGTGATTTTTGAAGGAGGCTCGCCTTTTAGCGCCGTTTTTAGCCGCTCCTGGCTGTCGTGGCCCAGGTGCTTGGTTATATTTATCAGCGCTGCGGCTATTTGGGCACTGCTGCCACCGGCTTCCTTTAAGAGGGGAATCAAGGCCCCAATGGTGTCTTTATCGCCAATTATACTAAGAGTGCTGATAACTGTGCGCTGGATAACCGGCGAGAGACCGCTTTCGCCGATTAGGCGCAAAATGAGCGGGCGACAGGCAGTAATATTTTGCCGCCCAATGGTGCTGATGAGCAGTTCTTGCGCGGTTTCGGGGAAAAGATCAAAATGCTCGCAGGCCTTTTGAATAGTTCCTTCCGCATAAGTCAGCAAAACAGGTGCGAGTTGCATAGAGAGATCGGTATCATCGGCGCTGATTAATGCTTTTTCCAAAAGAGCATCGGTATAAAAATACTTTAGCATCTTGATGGCCAAACTACGCCGATCTTTATTTTCCTGAAGCAGGAGCTCTTCCAAGAGATTAGCCAAAAGAGACTTGCTCTCCGCATCATCCGGAAGCTCCACGAGGCCTTTTTCCAAAAGAGGCAAAAGGCAGGAGAGGGCAGCTGTATGGGTTGTGAGACCGTATTTATCTGAAATAGCAATGTTTATTAGAGCTTTTGCAGTGTCTGCATTAGGGGCAATGCTCAGATTTCTGGCCAAAGAGGTACCGATAAGCGGAATGCCAACGAGATCCGGCAGAAGTTCCAGCGGAATAGGTGTTTGCAATTGGTAAAGGGCTTCCAAAGTGGTGCTGAGCAAAATCGGATCGCGGTTTTCACTCATTAGGCGGATAAGGGCCGGGGCAGCTACTTTTACATGCACATTGCCAAGAGCTTCTATAGCTGAGAGGCGCACATTGCTGCATGGGTCGTTAAGCGCTTCCAAAAGGCAGGGCTCAACACGCGGATCGGGAATTTGGCCAAGAATATCAATAATAAATTTACGCAATTCCTCATCGGGCGTTTTAAAAGCGGCCAGCAGGTGATTGACAGCGGTAGAACCAAGTATAATCAGCAGAGAAAAAGCGCTGTTACGCAGGCCGGCATTGGCTTCATCGGTCATCGCACTGATGAGGTCGGGAATGATTAACGGGCAATCGGGATTAGTTGAAAGCTGATTAACAGCCTCTTTGCGCACCCGCCAGCTTTCATCGCCCAGCCAAGTTAAATACTCTTTGCTATCCAGGTTCAAAGGCTCATTGGCCTTTTCCAAGACAACGAGGCGCCGCTGCTCTTCCAAATCGGGAGAAAAACTCATGCCATTGCCTCCATGGCTGTTTCCAAAGCTGAAAGTTCTTCGGGGCTAGCGCCGCTACTAACAATCTTTTTGACATTAAGAAGAGTGAGCAGGCGGCCTTTAAAATTACAAACACCTAAAAAATACGGGGCCTTATCGCCGCTCAAAATATGTGGCGCCTCGCGAATGGCCGAGCGGGGAATACGCAAAATATCGGTAGCTTCATCAACTATAAAACCAATGGAGCGGCCGTTGACCACAGCGATGATGTAACGGGTATCAACCGTTTCTTCTGCCGGCAATCTAAAGCGCTTTCTAAGGTCGATTATGGGAATAATAACCCCGCGCAGGTCAATAACGCCCTCAATAAAGGCCGGCCCCTGGCGCACCGGGGTAACAGGGATGGGGCGGATAATTTCCCGCACGCGGAGGAGGTCGATAAGATACTCTTCCTTGCCAACCTTAAAAGCCGATACTTCAATAATATCACTAAGATTTTCAATATCTTGCGTGGAAGACATATTATTTGCTGCGCCCATCAGATATGCTCCTCTACTACCGCGTCAAGATCCAGAATAATAATCATTTTGCCATCTTCCCAGCCGATGCCGGTGATGAACTCTTTACCGGTATTGGCTACTGTGGCCGGCGGCGGTTCAATTTGATCTTTGTTAAAGCGCACAACATGGTGAATTTTGTCCACAATAAGGCCGATGGATTCGCCGGCGGCATTTTGTACTACCAGCGTGCGGTTGGCTTCGGTTTGCTCATTTTCCAAACTTAATATGCGGCTTAAGCGGTACACGGGAACAATGTTGCCGCGCAGAGAAATAATCCCGGCCACATAGTGCGGCGTGTGGGGCACTTTGGTGATTTGAGTAATCTTAATAATCTCTTTAATTCTGGTTAATTCAATGGCATAGCGCTCATTGTTCAGAGTAAAGAGCAAGTATTCTTCCAAATCAAGGCCAAAGAGTGTCTCATTGGTTGTTTGCGTTGCCGATTCATAAGTAAATTCATCATGTTGAATTTCATCGTGCAGAGCAAAAAAGTCGTTTAGCGGATCCAGCTGTTCGCTTCTTATAGCCGGAGCCCCATGAGTATCCGCTTGAATAATTGAGAGCGCGTTATTTTTATCGTTTGCGGCCATAATTATCTAATACCTCCCAAAATCAGCTGATGGCTTCATCTATAAGACCGGCAACATCCAGTACCAAAACAGTTTGCTGATTGCCAAGTTCTGTAGCTCCGGCAATACCGCGAATATTACCCAGAGCTTTGCCCAGAGATTTAATGACTATTTCCTGTTGCCCAACTAGCTCATCGACAATAAGTCCTACGCGATTGTGTGCCAGGCCGACAATAACGGCGTATTTGCTCTCTTCGGGATGCTCGTCTGTCATGCCGAAGAGGGTAGCGGTGCGCAGAAGGGAAAGAGTATTGCCTCTTAAATTGAAAACTTCATGCTGCTCCACAGTTTGTATATCGGAACTGTTGATGATGATACTCTCCAGCACGGAATTTAGCGGAATAGCATAAGTTTCGCTATTGACCTTCACAATCAGCGCCGAGATAATTGCCAAAGTAATCGGCAAAGTGATGGAAATCTTGAGACCCTGGCCGGGTTTTGAGTGAAGCTCAATAATACCGGATAGTTTAGTTATATTGGTGCGCACAACATCGAGGCCGACGCCGCGGCCTGAAAGCTCGCTGACTTCATCTCTGGTGGAAAATCCGGGAGCGAAAATCAGATTAAACACATCGCGCTGGCTCATATCACGCGCTTTTTCGGCACTGATAATGCCGGCGCTCACAGCTTTGGAGCGGATGCGTTCTTCGTCCAGGCCGTTACCGTCATCGCTCACTTCAACAACAACATGGTTGCCGCGATGCTGTGCGGAAATGGTAATAGTCCCATAAGCCGGTTTGCCTCTGGCGATACGCGTATCCACATCTTCAATACCGTGGTCAATGGAATTTCTGATGATGTGCATCAGCGGATCGGCCAAATCCTCAACAATGAGTTTATCCAGCTCGGTATTCTCGCCGTGCAATTGTACGCGGATATCCTTATTAAGTTCGCGGGTATATTTGCGGGCCATGCGCGTTAAACGCTCAAAAAGATGAGACATGGCCACCATACGCACTTCCATAATGCCGTTTTGTAAATCGTTTAATTGGCGTTCAAAACGCTTGGTTTCGCGGTGCAGGGCGGCAGCTATCGGTGTCATCCCCTTGATAACTTTTAGATCTTCCCAAATTTGAGAGATTGAAGTTTTAGCCAGCACCAACTCGCCAACCAGATTCATCAGGTTATCAAGTTTATGAATATCCACGCGCACAGTTTGTGAGACGGAGCGCAGCGAAGAGTTATCATCAACAGGACGTTCGTTTTCTTTAGGCACTGCCGCTATCTGCTCGGCACCTGTGGCCGGGGTGGCATTTTCGGCGGCAGCACTGGGAGCAGCAGGAGAATTGGCTGATTTTACTAGCAATTTAGTTGAAATGTTATAGTTCTGCGGCAATTTGGCGGTATCTAAAACCGGCTCGTTACTGGCTAAAATAATATCAAAAGTAATGGTATCGCCATCGCCGATTTGCGAAGCCGGTAACTTGCTAATGACTTCGCCCATAGTTTTGAGCTGATTATCAATTTCGGCCAAAGCGCTATCAAATTCCGCCAGATTAAAGGTGGCTCTGATGGTGTAAATAGCCCGCCCCTGTTTAATATTCTCATTAAGGCGGTGTTCCTCGTATTCGGTTAATACTTTTAGAAGATCCTGACTTACACCTTCGGCTTCTACCGGAGCTGCCTCCTTTGAACCGCCGGCTAGGCTGTTCATGCTGGCGATGAGCTGTTTGATGCCGCTGGTATCTGAGGGCTTGCCTTC
>JAEEML010000159.1 GCA_016283195.1 Deltaproteobacteria bacterium
GCCGCGGAAGTATTAATTTTATTGGCTTTAGTGGCTGCGCCGCCGACTGAATCGGAAGCAGCATATTTAATAGCATTTACCATGGCCTTGGTGGCATAAGTATCTGATACAGAGCTTGTTGTGGCAAAGCTATTAATGGCGTCAACTATTTCGGCAGACAAGTTGCCTTCACCGATACAGCCGTTACAATCAACATTTAAAGCTGTGTCGGCAGTGTCGGCAAGAATGGCAAAAGGCACCGCGCTAACAGGCAATTTGCGGTTCATCACTTCGCTATCAATAATAAGCTCCAGCTCCAGCTTGTCACCAGCGGCCACGAGTTGATCGCGGGTAATATCAATAGCTATATCATAATAGCCGTTTACCACTTCGTAATCAGTAAGTTCTTTAGTGGCAATGGGCAACTGCGGATCGGTGCTCGCATTGTAAATAGTGGCTTTGATGGTGTGCGTGCCGCTTATTAAAGCGCCGTCTTTGTTGCGAATGAGCCCTTGATGTACCAAACTCATGGGTACGGCAATGGTGGAGTCTTCGGCTTTAGCCAGCGGCGAGCCGAGCAGCACTCCGGCCAAAAATATGGTTAATGCTCTTTTAAGTTGCTTATTCATAAGATCCTCCTTGGGCTATCAGTGCCCATCTTTTGTTGTTACAACGTAAGAGTTACTCTCGGCTTTTTGCACTATTGCGCCGCCGGTAACTTCTACTTCAAAACTATTGCTGGAAACTTTGCCGCCAACGGAAACAGGGGTGCCGGTAACCGAAGAAGCATGGTTATCTTGCGGGCCGGGCGGCACACCACTCTGGGCATCGCTATTGCTATCAGGCGGAACATCGGTGTTATCACCTGGGCCGGGAATATCGGTGTTATCGCCGGGACCGGGAATATCAGTGTTATCACCGGGACCGGGCTTATCGGTATTATCGCCGGGGTCATTGGTTTTACCGTTAACGCTCTTTACACAGCGCCCATCTTTGCACTCCTGGCCAGCTTCACAATCAGCAGTATCAATGCACACCAAGCGGCAAATACCATAATCGCAATACATCCCGCTATCGCAGGCGTTGATTTCGTCACAATTTTCACCAAGTTGGCGGGAATTATTGCTACCAACAGGTTTATTGTTACAAGCAGCACTAAGAAGTGATAAAAAGAGCCCACAACATAATAAAACCCACGATCTCATATAACCTCCATAAGGTTTTTTATGTAGATATACCTCATGTTAGGTAATTTGTTGATAACCTAACCAAAAGTAGTCTATTTTTTTTTTTTTTTGAGTCAACTAAAAAGTCTTTCTTGCGTGACAACCAATAAACTCTGGCCTCTTGACTTACTCTTTCGCAGATATTACTCTTTTGCCGCTTTTGGGCACGCCCGTTTGGAGGTAATCATGCCGGCTTTGGAAGAACTTTTACAAGAGATAGCTACTCACGAAGAAAATAGAGATTTAGAGGCTTTAAGAGCGGCCAGAAATAACCTTTTGCAGGAATATCCCGACTGCGACGAAGCAGCGGAAATTCTTTATAAAACCGGCCTTGATTTGCTCTTTTTCAGCCGTGATCAGGAGGGGGCTATAGAGGCATTTAAAGCGGCGGTGGCCAAAAAGGCACCCATTTGGTCCGGCGCGGCGCGCATTTCTCTAGCTATTTGCATCTCCCGCCGGGGCGAGTCCAGTAAAGCCCTCTTTGAGCTTAGAAAAGTGGCTTTTCCCGAGGCGCCGGATGCCAATTCGGTTACCGCTCTCGCTTTTATGGAATATATTTTTGAAGAGAGCAATAATGAGGATGAGCTTAACCGGGTGCGTAAAGAGCGCATAAGCCAGCTAAAGAGCTTAGCCAAAGAGGCCGATCCCGATTTTGAAGCGCCGGTGAAAGCCTTTTATCTAAAAGAACTGGCGCTGGAATATGTGCGCGCTAAGGATTTGGATTTAGCCCGGAAGCGCTTTAATGAGGCGCTGGAGCTGGGAGAAGAGGCTATCGGCAGTGAGCTCTTTGCTGAGATTAATGATTTAATGCCCTGATTTTCCTCTCCTTTTTTGAATCATGAACAATATCAATACGGCGCTTAATGCCATCATTGAGAACAACGAAGTACTTACTCTTAGCGGAGTTGGCGGATCGGCCACTGCGCTTATTATAGGCCGGCTTTTGCAAGCCCAGGAGCGGCCGCTCATTATTGTGGTTAAAGATGAAGAGCGAGCGGCGGCTCTGGCGGCCGAGCTTGCCACCTTTTCCGGCCGCGAGATTCTTTACTATCCGGCGGAGAGCCACCTGCCTTATCTGGAAGTGGCTTATGACCTCGAAGCCTCCATGGACCGGCTGGCTATTTTAACGGCGCTTTTGAGCCAAAAGCCCTTTGCCGCCATTGTGCTCTCTATTGCGGCTTTTAGTGCCCGCACCATGGCCCCGCGCGAGCTGGGGCGGCGGGGTGAGATTCTGATAAAAGGCGAAGAAATTGCCCGTGAAGAACTGATAAATCAGCTTGTATGCTGTGGTTATGAGCAGGTGACCACCGTGGAGGATCGCGGCACTTTTGCTCTGCGTGGGGCTATTATTGACTTTTATCGCCCGGAAGATACTTATCCGGTGCGCGTGGATCTCTTTGGCGACACCATCGATGGCCTCTATTATTTTGATGTGGCCACGCAGCGCCGCAAGGGCACTTTGGATGATATTACCATCTATCCCACCCGCGAGATAACGCTGGATGAAGCGAGCAAAGAGCGCCTTATCATCGGCCTGGATAATTTGGCGGAATCTTTTGATATTCCCACCAAAAAGCTCAAGGCTATGCAGGCCGATATCAAAGATGGTGTGAGCTTTTTTGGCATTGAGGCCTTTATGCCTCTGCTTTATGCCGAAATGGGGACGCTCTGGGATTATGTAAAAAAGAGCTATCCGCTATTAATTTTGGAAGAGGAAGAAGAGCTTTTTGCTGCCATAGATGAGCGCGATAAAGTGGCGCAAAGCGAGTATGAAAGCGCCAAAGAGCGCTCTTCGCCCCATTTGCCGCCGGCGGCTCATTTTATGGATTTAGCCGAAATTAAAGAACTTTTTGAAAGCGTTCTGCCCAGAGTGCTTTTAAAGCAATTTTCTATAGATAGCGGTGGTGGTGCCTTATATGAACCTTTAACGGCTCTGCGTCAGGAGCTCATGGCCAGGCGCATAAATCCCTCCTTGGGCGAGATACTCGATCCCCTTTTGGAGAGCCTCAAAAAGTGGAAAGCTCTCGCTTACAGGATAGTTTTGACTTCCGATAGCCCAAACAGAGCGGAGCGGCTGGCGGCGCTTTTAAAAGGGCGCAATTTCCCGGTGGAAATAAGCAAATTGCCAATTTCCAAGGCTATTATGCAAATTCCCCGCGCCGGCGGTGTGCTGATTGACATTGCCGCTGTAAATGAGGCTTTCCGCTGCGAAAATATTATAATTATTCCCGATAGTATCATTTTTGGCTTGCCGCCGGCGGCTACTGGCCGTCATGCCCGCAATTTAAGGCAAAAGGCGCCAAAAGAGCAGGGCGGAGCCGATTTACGCGCCCTTAAAGACGGCGATGCGGTGGTGCATTCCGAATATGGCATCGGGCGCTACTGCGGCATAAAGCGCCTCACAATTGACGGCATGGTGGGCGATTTTATCTGGCTGGAATATGCCGGCGGCGATCGCCTCTATCTGCCAATGGTGCATTTAGGGCTTATTCACCCCTATCAGGGGCCGCCGGGAGTTAAGCTGGATACTCTGGGCAGTACGCGCTGGCTCAAAGCGCGGCAAAAAGTGCGCGTGGCTACGCAAGAGCTGGCCGCGCGCCTATTGGCTCTACATGCCAAGAGGCAGACCAGGGAGGGCCACTCATTTAGTGGCGAAGAAGCGAGCTATGCCGCTTTTGAAGCGCGCTTTCCTTATGAAGAAACGCCGGATCAGCAAAAGGCCATTGAGGCAGTTTTGAGCGATTTGCGCTCTAACCATCCCATGGACCGCCTGGTTTGCGGCGATGTGGGCTTTGGCAAAACCGAAGTGGCTATTCGCGCCGCCTACCGCGTGGTTCTCTCCGGTTATCAGGTGGCTGTTTTGGTGCCCACCACTATTTTGGCCATGCAACATGGGCGCACTTTTGGCGAGCGTCTGCGCGATGAACCGGTGCGGGTTGAAGTTTTGAGCCGTTTCAAAACAACCGCCGAGCAGAAAGCCATTATTGCCGATGCCAAAGCCGGCAAGGTGGATATTCTCATCGGCACCCACCGCCTTCTATCGGGCGATATTGCCTTCAACAAACTTGGCCTTTTGATTATTGACGAAGAACAGCGTTTTGGTGTGCGCCATAAGGAAAAACTGCGCGAATTAAAGGCCGAGGTGGATACCCTGACTTTAACGGCCACACCCATTCCCCGCACCATGTATATGTCGATGGTAGGGCTTAGAGATATTTCCCTCATCAGAACGCCGCCGGTGGAGCGCCATGCCGTAAAGACTGTGGTCTCGCGCTACGAAGGGCGGCTTCTGGCCGAGGCGGTGAGCAACGAACTCGCCCGTGGCGGCCAAGTCTATATTCTCTATAACGATGTGGCAAATATTGAAAAAATGGCTGCCGAAGTGCACGCGCTGGTGCCCGCCGCCCGCGTGGCTATTGCTCACGGTCAAATGGAAGGCAAAGCTTTAGAGCAGGTAATGGCCGATTTTATTAACCAAATAAGCAATGTTTTGGTGTGCTCCACTATTATCGAAAACGGCCTGGATATTCCCTCTGTCAATACCATTGTCATTGTGCGCGCCGACCTCTTCGGCCTCTCACAGCTCTACCAGATTCGCGGGCGGGTTGGGCGCGGGCGGCAAAAGGCCTATGCCTACCTCTTTTTGCCGGAGAGCGGCTCGGTCACCGCCGAGGCCAAGGCCAGGTTGGCCGCCTTGCAGCGCTTTTCCGGCCTGGGCGACGGAGTTTCCATTGCTCAGGAAGATTTGGAGCTTAGAGGATCCGGCGACCTCTTGGGCCCCGATCAAAGCGGCAATATTGCCGCCGTGGGCTTTGAGCTTTATACCGAGCTTTTGGCTGAAGCAGTAAAAGAGCTTAAAAGCGGCAACATTAGCGCCGGCGAGACGGCTATTGAGATAAAATTGCCCATTACCGCGCATATTCCCGACGATTATATCCCCGATATCGGCCAGCGTATCAGCTATTACCAGCAGCTCTCCAAAGTGCAAGATGCCAATGAGCTCAGCGTTTTAGTGTCGGATATTTGCGATATGTTCGGCCCGCTGCCCGAGCCATTTGAGCAGCTTATAGCTCTTTTTGCTCTCCAGCCCATGCTCAAAGATTTGGGGGCCTCTGCTTTGCAGGGGCAAGCTCACGAAGGGCGCACTTTTATTTCTTTGCAACTTAGCGGGGGCGGCCTTTTGTCGCCGGAGCGCCTGGCTGCTCTTTGTGCCGCTCACCCACAGGAATACCGCCTCACACCTTCCGGGCGTTTGGTGCTGATGGCCCAAGGCCTACCGGAGAGCGAGGGCGAATGGCTGAATATCACCCGCGAGCTTTTGCAAAAGGTCTATAGGGAAGTGAATAAGTAGCCGGGTAATTTGTAGCGCTTTTTGGGAGATATTCTCCATAAAGCGGAATTATAAGGTTTGCACAATTTTTATTCCTGTATTAGAAACACCTTGGAGATCTTGGCCGGAGTGAGGTAAATGGCAGAAGATTTATTTGGTAGTTTCGCAAATATCAGTTCTTTTAGTACCGCCGGTGCCGGTGGTGAAGCCGCTGACAGCTGGCTTATTAAGCAAGGCGGCATGGTGCTGGGGCCAATGCCCACCAGCGTGGTAAACAATAAGCTGCTTTCCGGTGAAATAAAGGTGGAGAGCCTGGCCGCCCCCGAAGGCAGCGACGAATTTGTGCCGCTTATGCAGCTTGCCGCTTTTAAAACCAAAGTAGTGGAAGCGCAAAAACTGGCCGCTGAGCGCAAAGCCAAAAAGAGCCGACGTAATACTATTTTAGCGGCTCTTATCGTGACCGTTCTGTTGGGCGGCGGTTCAGCCGCTGCTTATTTTCTTGGCCTCTTTCCCGTGGATGAACCACCGCCGCCGCCGGAGCCGCCAAAACCGGCTGTTACTTTGGCCGATGTGCCCACTTTGCAACTGGTGGCTTTGGTTGATATCGAAAAAGCAGCCGAGAATATTAAGGTAAAAGAAGAAAAAGTGGTGCAGAAGAGCACTAAGACTGCCGGTAAGCGCAAAACTACCAAAGGCGGCTCCGGCGGCGGCAAAGCAGCTGATGCCGAAGAAGAAGTGGTGGCTGGTTGCCAATTGCCCACGCAAACCATTATCGGCATTGTGCAGCGGGCTTCCGGCAAGTGGGTTTCCTGTATTCAGCACCTCGCGGAAAATGAGCCGGATATGGTGCCTAAGCAGCTTGTTTTGAGCTTTACCGTTACCACCGATGGCAATCTCACCAACTTCCAAGTGGGGAACCGCGAACTCAAAAAACACCCGGTGCGTAACTGCCTCTTTAAGCATTTCAGCGCTATGAAATTCCCGCCCTCCAAAGGCTCCAACTGCACAGTTGATGACTGGGCTATCCCCTTGAAAAAATAAGGCCCTCACCCCCTAGCCCCCTCTCCATTTTCTGCGAAAATAGCGAGGGGAAACATATTGAATATATATGAAAATTTATGAAATTCTTAATCCTCTCCATCGTTCAGATGGAGATGGTGGGCGCCGTAGGCGACCGGGTGAGGGAGCCTTTTTTTTTAAGCTTATTCGAAAACCACAGTTTTATTGGCAATAACAAAAACGCGATCGTCCATAACCAGAGAAATGGCTTTGGAGAGCACCAGCTTTTCCAAATCTTTGCCGGCGCGGGCCATATCGGTGGCGGAGAGGCGGTGAGTCACCGGGGCCACAGCCTGGTGAATAATTGGCCCTTCATCTAAGTTATCGGTGACAAAATGGGCGGTGGCACCAATAATTTTCACCCCGCGCTCATAGGCCTGGCGGTAAGGATTAGCGCCGATAAAAGCCGGCAAAAAGGAGTGGTGAATATTGATGATGCGATGCTTAAAAAGAGCAATAAATTCCGGCGGTAAAATACGCATATATTTGGTGAGTACCAGGTAATCCGGCGAGTATTTTTTAGCTATTTCAGCCATTTCCATGGCGTGAGCCAGCCGCTCTTTGCCCTCGTGTGGCACATAGTGAAAGGGAATATTAAATTTTTTCACCAAATCGCCCAGGTTTTCATAATTGGCAATCACTGCCTCGATGGTGGCATTGAGGTCGCCATAGCCGGCGCGAATCAAAAGGTCGCCCAGGCAGTGCGCCTCTTTGGTGGCCAGAATAACCAGCTTTTTTTTGCCCTTGGGGGCGAGACGCACATTGGCCGCAGCCGGCAGATTGGCCTCCAAATCGGCTAGGAGGTCGGCTGTATCGCCGCTGCCTTCAAAGGCGGTGCGCATAAAAAAGTGGCTGTGCTGCTCGTCCACAAACTGATGATTGCTCAAAATGTTAAAGTTACGTTTATAAAGAGCGGTGGTTATTTTGGCAATAAGCCCCACGGCATCCGGGGTGTCGATGAGTAAAATATGGGAATCGCTGTTCATTTATTCTCCTATAAATTTTTTATAATATTCGCAAGATTGCTGCACAAGTTCTGCTTTTGGCCGGCTGGCGTCCAAGGTAATATCAGCCAGGCTTTCATAGCAAAAAGCACGCTCGCCGTATAGTTTTTGAATAGTTTTTATATCTTGCCTTAATAGCGGCCGATCGTTACTTCCGGCCAGGCGCCTGAGGCATATTTCCAATGGGGCAGCTAGGTAAATTATATGAGTTTTTTCTTTTAATAAAGCAAAGTTATGCGGATCTACCGGCGTGCCGCCGCCCAAATCAATAACCTGCGGCGCTTGGGTGTTAAGTGCTTTTTTTAGCTCCTCGGCCTCGGCTATTCTGAATTTTTCTTCCCCATAGCGGAGAAAAATCTCATTTATATTAAGGCCAAGTCGCGCTTCAATCTCTTTATCACTACTAAAGAGTGGCAAGGATAATTCGGCGGCAGTAAGGGCGGCAATAGTGGATTTCCCCGCCCCCATAAAGCCGCAAAAGGCCAGATTATGAGTTTTCTTTTGCCCGCTCTGCATCTCGTCTTTGGCCGTTATTTCTTGGCGGTATTTTGAGACAAGGCAAATTTTACAAAACTTTCGGCGCTTATTTTCCATACATCGCCGCAACGCGGGCAGGTGACTTCCACATATTTGTCACCCATAAAGAGCGCTTCGGCATCTTCATGATATTGGCCGTAAAGCATATTTAGAATCATTTCTTCGGTGCAGCCGCATTTAAAAGTATAATGGCGCTCCTCAACGAGTTCCAGCGTATTGCCTTTAATATAATCGGCGGCGGCAGCTCTGGTGAGCCCCATAATCCACTCTTTTTTTACCAGCGGCAGCCCCTGGATAAAGGTAAATTCGCCGGTAGCTGTTTCAAAAAAGCGGGTGGGAATTTGCAAAGAGCGGTTAAAAAACTCCTCCATGGCGGCAATCATATCGCTGCTGTTTACTTCCACCGCCGACATAGATGGGGCCATATAAGGCCGCGATATTTGTAAAAATACTTTACCGGCGCCGCTGCTGCTTGTTTTTACTTCTTCGGTAAAAACACGGCCGACGATAGTTTTGTCGCTGTTGGTGCCGGCGATGAAATAGTTGGCCAGCGGGTTTTGCATATTGATAGTCCAAGCCGAAAAAAGGTCCGGCGGCTGACTGGCCAGATGTAGCAGTGCAGCCGAAAGCGCTACTTCCATATTGGCTTCGATTACGGGGTCGATATTTTGCCCCAGACTCAGGCGGTGAGCGCGGTAAGCTTCAAAGAGAGCATTAAGCTGTCCAAAGACCACAACTGCTTCGTTTTGGCGGTCAACGTAAACATTCACATCAGTGGTTACAGAATTATTTTCCTTCATTTTGCTCCTCAAAGGCTATAAAAATAGCCAGAGGCACTCTAAATATTGTAAACATAAATTGCAATAGAAAGCGGGTGCCAAGGCGCCTGGTTTAATAGATGCAATAAAACGTTGTAGTTAAATTTAGGCTGTGGTAGGTTTGGCCGGATTTTGATCTTGATTCCCTTTGGAGCAA
Organism: Deltaproteobacteria bacterium; assembly: GCA_016283195.1. Classification (GTDB taxonomy): domain Bacteria; phylum JAEEML01; class JAEEML01; order JAEEML01; family JAEEML01; genus JAEEML01. Next base: position 9,111 of record JAEEML010000159.1, read on the forward strand.
GCAAATGATTAGAGTAATAGTTGAGGACGATCAAGGAAAACGCGAAGAGTTTTCGTTTAATGTTAACGAGGTCCTCATAGGCCGTCAGGCCGATTGCCAGGTGCGGCTTGGTGAACGCAATATATCGCGCCACCATGTCAGAGTCTTTCAAAAGGGTGATGCCACTTTTCTGGAAGATCTGAATAGTTATAACGGTGTCTTTGTAAACGGCGAACGCGCTATTGGTTGCAAAAATCTAAAAGCCAAAGACATTGTTGAAATAGGCGATTACCAGGTTGAGATAAGCGCTTCCGGAATGGCCGCTTTGCAAGAAGAGAGCACCTTGGCTTATGGTAATCCGCTGGACCCCAGTGAAGCTGTTACTTTGGCCGGCACTTCCTATCCCAGCGAAGATACTGACAGTGAGCAGACTATCCCGGATGGCGAAGTTGAAGATTATGCCCGCAATGAACCATCTACTCCCAAACTGCCGGGTGGCGGAATTCGCGGGCGACAGGCCGTTACGGCTAATCCACTGCCTTTGACTGCCACACCGACTGTTAAAGAGAGTCCGGTTCGTGATCGCGATTTAGCCGAAGCACTGCGCAATGTTAAAGACGATCCGGTGGAAGAAGGGCCGCGCCATGAGCCTACGGCACTGATTCGTCTTGATCAGATTGATTTGAGCTCTCTTGGCGGAAAAGCCGGGCAAATTCAGAGCGATAAACAGCCTAAACTGCTTTGCGTCAGCACTAATTTGGCCGGTACTGAATTTTTAGCTCAAAAGAGCGAGAATATTATCGGGCGCATTGAAGAAGGCAATGATATTATTATCAATCACCGCTCTATTTCCAAGCACCATGCCAAGCTGACTATCAGCGGCACAACCTATCGCGTGGCCGATTTAAAGAGTGCCAATGGTACGCTGGTGAATGGTGAAGAATACGCCCAAACTATTTTGCACCATGGTGATTTGCTGGAACTTGGCCATGTAAAGTTGCGTTTTATTACTCCCGGTCGTGCTTACCAGCCGACTCCCGATGAGCGCGAGGCTATCAATCTGGCGCAAAATGGCGGCGCTTCCTCTTCCTCACTTAGCGATTCACGCCGCGGAGCTGCCGACCTTGCCGAAGAAGATCGTTTCTCCGGCGGAGATTTTGGCGCTACCGCTCGCCACGATACTAAGCCTGATGGCGGTGGTAAATCTATGACCGCTATTGTAGGCGTTATGGCCGGTTTGATGCTCATTGCCATGGTGGTGGTGATAGTCATTCTGCTTATGGACCGCCAGGAAACCCGTGGTTCTATTGTTTCCGCTCAAGGAACGGAACAGCCGGCCGGCGGAGTTGCTCCGGTAGCAGCCGGGATGGCCGGTAAATCTCCTGAATCAGTAGCACTTTTCCAAAAAGCTCTGGCGGCTTATAATAGCCGTAATTTCCAAGATGCTATGACTTTAGTCAATACCGTCCTCACTTTAACTCCCGATTATCAAGAGGCGGCCAATTTAAAGAATCAGCTCATTATTGAAAATAAAGCCGAAGAGGTGCTGGCCAGCGTTAAAAAAGCGATGGAAGCGAAAAAGTATCTTGAGGCCGATAGGTTGCTAAATGATGTGCCGGTTAATGCTTCTTCTTATTCACAAGTTGGCGAGTTGCGCCCGCGTATCCGCGCCGGTATAATCGATAATCTCTATGAGCGCGGTATTAATGCCCTTGGCGACGGAGATGTGGCTAGAGCAGGTGAAATAGCTAATAAAATCGGTGCATTAGATCCAAATGCCCCGCAGCTTGGCGAGCTTAGAGATCAAATAGCCATGGCTAAGCAAAATGCCAGTGAAGAAGCTGAGACCGAGCATGTGGCTGTTGCCCAACAGCAGCGCAAGCCGGCTAAAACGGCGCCCAAAAGTGCAAGTGAGCCTAAGCCGACTCCCGCTAAACAGACAGCGCCTAAAAATGAGCCCAAAGCTACTCCTGCTCCTGCTCCGGCTACTCCTGCTCCGGCTGCTGCCAGCAGTAACCCCAAAGAGCTTTATCAACAAGCCAGTAAGCAGCTTTTGCAAGGAAATTTCAGCGCGGCTATCAGCACTTTTGAAAATTGCATTCAGATTGATAACAAAGCCTGTTATTGCTACCGCGGCCTTGGTATTGCTTATGCCAAATACCGTGATAGCGCTAAAGCAGTAAAATATTATAAGCGCTATTTATCATGTAATCCAAATGCTCCTGATGCAGCTCAAGTTACTAAGATTATTCAACAATATGAAGCCAAGTAATGATGCTTCCCCAAAGTCAGATCTTCTCTGTTGAGCAGATTTCCAAAAGTGTAAGAGAGCTTCTTGAAGCGGCCTTTGCCTCTATTGCCGTGCGCGGTGAATTAAAAGAGGCCAAAGTAGCCGGAGCCGGCGGCCATATTTACGGTAAACTGACCGACGGAAAAAATAATTTAACGATTGTTATCTGGCGCCAAAATTGGCAGAAAATGGCTGTGCGCCCTGAGGAATATGTAAAGCAAGAGGTGGTGATGCGCGGTTACCTCTCTTCCTTTCCCGGGCGCAATGAAGTGCAGCTTATTGTTACTTCAATAGCTCCTCTGGGGGCCGGCACAAAGCTTTTGGAGCTGGAACAATTAAAGCAAAAACTGGCTGAGGAGGGGCTTTTTGATCCGGAGCGCAAAAGGCCTTTGCCGCCGTTTCCTAAAAATATAGCTGTCATAACCAGCGAAACCGGAGCGGCGGTGCACGATATTTATGCTGTTTGGAAAAAACGTTACCCGCTGCTAAATGTGTGGGTCTTTCCGGCTCAAGTTCAGGGGCTTTTGGCCCCGGCCTCGATTTTGCGGGCTCTGCGTTTAGTGCAAGAGAGCCTTGAAAAGCTCGCTCTCGATCTTTTGATAATCGGGCGCGGAGGCGGAGCCAGCGAGGATTTGAGCGCTTTTAATGACGAAAAAGTTGTGCGGGCAGCGGCCGCTATGCCGATTCCGTTTATTAGCGCTGTCGGTCACCAGATAAATTCCACTCTGCTTGATTATGTAGCCGATGTGCAGGCTACCACGCCGACAGATGCGGCTGTAAAAGCTGTGCCCGATCTTAAAGAGCTTAAGCGATTTTTAAATGTCAGTGAAAACCGCTTTAATATGTCCATTGAGCTTTTGCTGCGCAGGGAAAAAGAAAAATATAATTATTTTGAGATGATGCTCAAAGAGAGTATGCGTAGTCTGCTCTCTCTTAAAGGGCAAAATCTGGATATGCAGGCCGATCTTCTGGCTGATAAGAATCCATCTGTTACTTTGTGGAAAAACCGGGCTCTTTATGCCGAGTATGCCGCCGGTTTGCGGCAAAATGCCGAAAGTCTTTTGGCTAAAAAGAACGAAAATTTAAAGGCGCAAAAATTGCTGCTCGAGGCCGGTTTTTCGGCATTTTTAAAGGCGAAAACCAATGAAGTGGCAACTTATGAGCGGCGTCTCTCCGATCTTTCTCCGAGCCGTGTTTTGGAGCGCGGCTATGCCATTGTTTTGGATAAAGCCGGTCATCAGTTGACTCTGGAGCGGGCCAAAGTCGGCGGAGAAATGGATATTTTGCTTAATGGTGGCCATATTGCCGCTACGATAGATAAAATTGTAAATAATAACTGATGCATAGGTGAAAAATGATTGAAGAAGCACAAGTAATTGAAGTCATTGCTAAAATATTAAAAGTTGACCAAGCGAGAATTGTTCCTGAAGCCGCTTTTACCCGTGATTTGGGAGCCGATTCGCTCACTATGGTGGAACTGGTTTTGGCTTTTGAACAAGAATTTGGCATTACCGTGCCCGATGATGAAGTTGGCGAAATTGTGACGGTGGCCGATGCCGTAGAATACGCTAAAAAGCACAGCTAATTAGGTGAAAAATTATGAATTTTAGTCATTTGAGAGAAGGGGATCCGGAAGTTTTTGCTGCTATATGCGGTGAGTTTAAGCGCCAAAATGAAGGCCTTGAGCTCATTGCCAGCGAGAATTTTACCAGCTTAGCCGTGATGGAAGCTGCCGGCTCTATTATGACCAATAAATATGCCGAGGGTATTCCTGGCAAGCGTTATTATGGCGGTTGCGAATTTGTTGATAAAAGCGAAAGGCTGGCTATAGAGCGGGCTAAAGAGCTTTTTGGTGCCGAACATGCCAATGTGCAGCCTCATTCAGGCACGCAAGCCAATATGGCCGTTTATTTTAACGAGCTTGAGCCTGGCGATACTATTTTGGCGATGGATCTCAATAGCGGCGGTCATTTGACTCATGGTTCGCCGGTGAATTTTTCCGGCCGCTATTATCATGTGGTGCCTTACGGTTTGCGTAAGGAAGATGATCGCATCGATTATGATCAAGTAGCTGTTTTGGCAAAAGAACACCATCCCAAGCTGATTGTTGCCGGCGCCAGTGCCTATCCGCGGGCCATAGATTTTGCCAAATTTGGGGAAATCGCGCGGGAAAATGGGGCCAAACTTATGGTGGATATGGCGCATATTGCCGGCTTGGTGGCTGCTAAAATACATCAAAATCCGGTGCCTTATGCCGATTATGTCACCACGACCACTCATAAGACTCTGCGCGGGCCGCGCGGCGGACTCATTTTGACCCGAGCGGAGAATGCCAAAACCATAGATAGCCGTGTTTGTCCGACAACCCAGGGCGGGCCGCTTTGTCATATAATTGCGGCCAAAGCAGTGGCTCTTAAAGAAGCCATGAGTGAGAGCTTTGCCACTTATCAAAAGCAAATTGTGAAAAATGCCCGGGCTTTGGCCGAGGAGCTCCTGAAAAACGATTTTACGCTTGTTAGCGGCGGCACCGATAATCACCTTATTCTGGTTGATTTACGCTCCAAGCATTTAACAGGAAAAGTCGCCGAGAAAGCGCTTGGTATAGCCGGCCTCACAGTAAATAAAAACATGATTCCCGGTGACCCAGAAAAGCCCCTGGTGACGAGCGGTATTCGTCTTGGCACCCCGGCTCTGACCACTCGCGGCATGAAAGAGGGTGAAATGGCGCTTATCGGCCGCCTTATGGCCAAGGCTCTGGCTGCTCCGCAAGATGAAGAGAA
>JAEEML010000160.1 GCA_016283195.1 Deltaproteobacteria bacterium
GTCATAATCGCCCACGCTATAGCCCTCGCCATACCATGGATTCATGTATGAGACGATGTTTGTTTCCGTGTCGTAGCCGTAAACAACGAGAAAATGGCCGCCGCCGCTTGTCCAGCCCCAGCGAAAGATAAATGGGCGATAAGCAGCTAAATATTTGGCCACATCATTTTGGGAAATTGAGGAGCTTTTACTAAAACTGCTTACTTCGTAAAAATTTAATAAATTAACTATGTTGGTAACGGTATTGGTTTTATTGCAGGAGCAAGTGTCGGCTGAAGAGCTTACTGTATAAGTTGTGGCACAGGCTGCGCAGCAATTTTCTGTGCCCATGTCATTGTAATGATAGTTGGTGCGGGCTTTTTCCGCCACCTGGCATTGGGAAATATCAAAGCCGTAATAGGTTAGTATTGCATGCGTGGTTGCCGCCCAGCACCATTGATTATGTTCCTGCGTAATTTCCGGCACCGCCAGAAGGTATGATTCGGCTTTAGCTTCTCTTGCCAGCAGCAGGGCAAATATGAGCAAAATTGCCCGTTTCATGGCCTAGGCTCCTTGGTTATGGTGCGGGCTTTTTCTCTCAAGGCACTTATGGCAATGGTTTCCGGTAGGGCACTTTTATTGGCCGTAGCTCTCGCGGTTTTTAGCTCCATAACGCGCTCCGAAGGTGAAAGCAAAGCGGATCCCATTGCGCCTATGTAGTCTTCGTTTAAGTCATAACTCCTTAAAATATAAAAATATTTTTTCTTAAAAGCCTTTTCGGCAAGAGGCAGATTTTCTTGCAATTTTTGGGCTAGTTCCATCGCTCCCAAAGAGACAATTTTTAGCTCGCCGTTTTGTTCTTCCACAGTTATCAAAAGGCGCATCTTGCCGTTTTTTATCAGTGGAACGCGCCAAATATGTTGTTCTATGAGAGAGCTTTCGTCCTCCGTCCCCAGTGCGACCATCGGCCACGGTGTGCCGAGGGCACTTTGCAAAAGGTCGTCTTTATCTTTAAAACCAAAGCGCCCGATGATGGCCGGCCGCAACTTGGCAGCAAAGTCAGGCCAATTTTTTTGCGTAAAAAGCAAAATTCTCTCCAAAGAAGCGGTATTCAGCTCGGCGTAGAGCGGCTCTTCCTGCTCTGCTTTGTAAGCCTGTGCGGCCGGGTCCTCTGCCTCTTTGGGCGCTTCACAGGCAGCTAAAAACAGGCAAAACGAGCAGGTATAAATTGGGCGAATCAGGCGTTTTTTCATCCGGCACCTCGCGCGCGCGATTTTAAACTACTTTGAGCTAATTGTGAAGGTGAAGAAAGCGGATGAGCGGCAATAAATTAGTAGTTTTTTGCGCAAACATTTTGCATAAAGGCGCTATTCTTCCTCAGTGGCCAGAGCCAATTTGTTAAAGCCATAAGTGCGGGCAATATCGAGTATTTTAATAACTACGCCATGTTTTGCCGTCTCATCGGCTTGAATAATCACCGCTGCTCCCGGGCGCTCGCTCTGGTAAAGAGCAAATTTTTCTTTGATTTCATCGAGAGAAAACTGCTTTGATTCATGGATGATAGAGCCATCGGCTGCCACCACGATGATGATAGAATCATTAGGCGGCAAAACTTCACCGCTGGCCGCTTTGGGCAAATCAACTTCAATGCCGGGGTTGCTGGCAAAGGTGGTGGTTAAAACAAAAAAGATTAAGAGCAGAAAAACCACATCCAAAAGAGGTGTCATGTCCAGGCTTAGTGAGCTATTTTTTCCTTGTTCACCGATATTCATCTTAGGCCTCTTTAGCTTGGCCGTGCTTAATAAAATCAATGGCGTTTCTAAGATAATTTTCAATAGCCAGAGTGTGTTTGGAGAGGCGCACTGTTAAATATTTGTGCGCGAGAAAAGAAGGAATAGCCACCACCAAACCGGCTGCCGTAGTGATGAGCGCCTCCCAAATGCCGCCGGCCAAAACGGTTGGGTCGCCAACACCCATGACCTCTATGCGTTGAAAGACTTTAATCATACCAAAGACAGTGCCCAAAAGGCCGAGGAGCGGGGAGACAGTGGCTACAGCACTGATAGCTTCCAAATCGCGGCTCAGATCGGCAACTTCCTGGCGACCTTTCTCTTCTAAAACCACTTCCAGGTCATCTATTTCCCCGGTTTTGGCTTTAAGAGCCGCGACAGCTAAAATGCGCGCTAAAGGAGTGCGGTTTTCTTCGCACAAAAGCAGAGCGGCTTCAAAATCGCCGCTTTGGAAAAGCGCGAGCACTTTTGCGGCAAAGCCTGGCGGGCAGATGCGCCGCTCGGTGAGGCTCCAGAGGCGCTCAAAAAAAACAGTCATGGAAACAACGGAGGCAAGGCCCAAAATAACAATAAGTACGCCGCCTTTTTGCAAAATCTCAATCATAAGTTACCTATCCTAAAAATATTTGGCCGCCTTTTTGCAGCTCCATAGCCATATAACAGATTTTTTTTGATAGTAATCCATATTTTATTTGCCAAATTGCTAATTCGGCGTTGCCAGCGGGCGTTTCTTGCGCTACTTTCAGAAGAAGCAACATCTTAGGAGTTTGCTATGCGTGGTGACAAAAGAAAGCAAAGCCTTTATTTTCCTGAAGAAATGTTAGCCGAAATTCAAGAAGAAGCCTATAGACAGGACCGCTCGCTCTCTTGGATTGTCCAGCAGGCCTGGAAGATAGCGCGGGCTGAATTAAAGCGCTATCCTTCGGTTAACGACCCATCTGATGAAGACAACGATGATTGGCGCGGCAGAGTCGAAGACTAGTTATCCGGGCGATCTTCACTTGCACAGCCTGGCATCCGACGGCCTCTTGGCACCGGCTGCGGTGGTGGATTTGTGTCAAAAACGAGGGCTCTCTTTTCTGGCTCTCACCGACCACGACACCCTGTCCGGTCTCAAGGAGGCAGCCGGCGCTGCCCAAAAGAATGGTCAGCATTTTTTGTATGGCGTTGAGCTTTCATGTGAGCTTAAGCGCCAAGGAAAAGAGCCGCTAAAAGTGCATATTTTGGGCTATTTCCCGGCTTTCCCAGCCGGCGAGCTCGCTCAAAAACTCTCTGGCCTTTTAGCTATGCGCCTTAGTAGAGCCCGTGAGATGGCTGCTCGTCTGGCCGCCATCGGCTGCCAGATAGATATTGAGGCTATTTTAAATGCGCGGCGCGGTGGTCATATCGGCCGGCCGCACCTGGCCGCCGCTATGGTAGAAGCCGGTTATGTTACCAGTATTGATGAGGCTTTTAAGCGCTATTTGGGTAATAGCCAGCCGGCTTATGTGCCTTATGAAAAGCCGCTTGATACCTATAAAGCTATTGAGCTCATCGCCGTAGCTAAGGGCAAATCTATTATTGCCCACCCCGGTGAATATGGCCCGGAGGCTATAGATGATGATCTGCCTATGCTCAAGGAAGCCGGGCTTTTTGGCATTGAATGCACCCATCCCAGTAATGCTAAAAAAGTGGAAAATCATTACCGTTTATTGTGCCGGAAGCTAAATCTTTTGCCCACCGGCGGTTCCGATTTCCACGGCACCTCCCGCCATGGGGCATTGCCGGGAACTTATGGGGTTTTGGCGGAAGTTTTTGCCGAATTAGTTGGAGAAGGCGCTTATTAATATTAAGGCTGCTGTTGGCCGATGCTTATTAGCGTTTTTTTCCGCTCTTTTTGGCCGGCGCTTTTTTAGAATTTGATTTTTTTGAAGACGTTTTTTTGGCACTGGATTTTTTGGCCGGTGCTTTCTGGTGCTTGGTACTCTTTACGGCTTTGGTACTTCCGGCTTTATTAGCTTCCGCCTTGTCGTTTTCTGCTGCCGGTTCTTCGGCGGTTTCGGCCTCGTCTTCTTTGGCTTCTTCAGAATCGTTTTCCTCTTCGGAAATGTCGCTTGAGCTATCCTCTACCGGTTCTTCTTCTTTGGCCACAACCGGTTGGGGGGCTTTTTCTTCCGGGCATTTATTCACACAGTCGTTGTAAAGGTGCTCGCAAGTTTGTTCGCATCTTTTGGGGCTATTATTGTTTTTGCACTGCGCTCGGCATTGATTTAGCTGTATATCGGCGCGGTAAATGCAGTTTTTGTGCGTATCATCGACATCCATGGCCGAACAGCCGATAAAAGTCTTGGGCGCCGTGGCAGCCGCGAGCTTATCTTCCAAATCATTATTGCTCGAGCTGCTGCTTTGCCACAAGCAGCCGAGAATTACGGCGATAACGGCAAAAACTACGGCCAATATCAAAGGTGTTTTGCTGCCGGAAGCAGCGGGAGCGGTAGCCGCCAGCATATCTCCGGGTATGGTCATTTGCACAGTGCGCACTGTAGAGAGGTCGATATCAGCGCTTGGACCTTTGGCATCGTGGCCGCTTGCAGGGGGTATATTTTCTTCATGCTCGGCTACCGGCGACGGAGCGGCCGGACTTTGGGGCTCTGTCGCAGTTTCGGCTTCTGCTGTAGTGTCTGTTTCGGTATTTTTTACTTCGCCGGCGGGCTCAGTATCCTCAGCAGCCATAATATCAGCTACCGATATGGGGCTCTCGTTGGGCTTTATTTCCTCATCATCATGTGAGATATCTATTGGCAACTCAGCTATTTCCGGCTCAGTGGCTCTGGGTTCATCGGCCGGCTCCGGTTTGGCAATGTTTGATTCGGCAACTTCCGGCTCAGCAATTTCCGGCTCAATTGCCGATTCTGAGCTTTCTTCGGCTTTATTTTCAGTCGCAGCAACTTCCGGTTCAATTGCCGCTTCAGGCGCTTCGGCTACTTCTGTTTCTCCGGCTTTTGGCTCATCAATTACTATATCGGGTACCGGGACCATATTGGTAGCTATAGCCGCTTCCCGCGCGGCGTCAATATCTTCGTCTTTAAGGCTGGCTAAGTCGGCAGCAATAGATGAAACGGGAATTTGCACAGTCGGCGCGCCGATGTCATTATCCATATCGTCATCATCAGCGCTTTCATTGGCCAGTTCGGCCTCTGCTTCGGCCGCCAGGCTCGCTAAATCAATGCCCAAACCGCCATCAATAATGGTTCTCTCGCTGTCCGGGTCGCTATTTAGCTCTTCTATAGGTTCTTCTTCCAGGTTTTCGGTCCCGGCAAAAAGGTCCATATTTAGTGAAGAATCGTTGCTAACCTGACTTTCTGGCGCACTAGGCGGGAGCACTTCCGGCGGAACAGTAGGAATATCAGCCTGGGAATCAAAAGGCTGATTATCCAGTGCCGAGCTGATAGCCGCCCCAGTAGAGGCCAGAATATCCTGGGCAATATTAAAGCCGGTGCCATCAGGTATTGTAGGAGTTTCTTTGAGATCATCAGCCGGCGGAGTAACTGCGCTGTCGGAATAATCGACAGTGGCGGTTTCGAGCGGTGCCGCCACGCTGCGCGGCTTTTCAGCCGGAGTTTCCGTCCTCTTGGTGTTACTTAAGAGTTGGTCGAAGTCGGCGCCTAAAATAGCCGATAAATCAGTGGAAACAGATTTCCTGGGCGAGTCGCTCATTTTTTCCCCCATCACAGCAAAGTGCCCAAAAAAGGGCATACAAAATATCTAATTATCAGTTACTTGCGGCAATAGCAAAAAAAAATAAAAAAAATGCTTGCCAAGAACTCCAAGGTGTGTAAACTGGAAAATGTTCTTGCTGTGCTCTGGGAGAAATTGCACGGCCTGAATATCGCAGAAATAGTTAAGCTGTCTGATTGCCAGGGGACGCCTCATTAGAGGTGTACCATGAAAAACCGTCTGTCAGAACTCGATGAACGTTTAAGCACTCTTTCTTCCTGCAAAGATCAAGACCTGCAAGGGTGGCTTGCTTTTCAACGCAAATATGAGATGTGCTGGATCTACCACGAGAACATTCTTGATGGTATCGCTATTTCTCCGGAAGAAATAAAGATGGCGCTATCCAGCAATGTTACCACAGATGTGAGTCAGGTATCTCTCTTTAGAAGAGTGCGCAATTATCATGCGGCTATTAAACTCATTCGTGAGCGGGCGGCGGCGCGCCACTTTGTGGTGGATGTGAATCTCTTTAGAGAACTTCACGCCTGTCTGGCCAACGGTCTCGATACCAACCTGGGCCGCTTTAGACGCAACTCGCCTGTGCACCGCGCCTATTTCCAGGATATCTGTGCACCGAGTAAAGTCGAAAAGCAACTTAACGATATCGTCACTTTGGTGATGAGCGAAGAAAAAAGGCCCACCATGCACCCGGTGGAACTGGCCGGTAAAGTGCAC
>JAEEML010000161.1 GCA_016283195.1 Deltaproteobacteria bacterium
ATTTACCAGTTTTAGCTGGTAAATTCTAATACATTCTAAAAGACTGATAAAATTTTCTTTTCTTTTAAATAGGCTACAAATTTTTCATCAGATAATATTTCATCATAGTTGCTTTTAGCTTTTTTTACAGCAATATCTTCTGTGATATCAGTTACAAAATCATTAAATTCTGGCGAATCTTCAGCAAGTCTGTCAAGGGTATCCCAATCAATGCTTTCATTATATCGTGCTTGGCAAATTATTTCTGAATCAGTTATATCTTCTGCATTTAATTTTATAATGCCTATTCCAAAAGCATTAGATAGGCGCTGTATTTCATTTTTAAAATCCGGATCACTATTCATTTTCAAGCAAACCAGGTAACCCTCATTTGCCCAGCTGGAATTGGAAACCGCTTGGAAAAAGCATTGCCGCAGATTTCCGTAATCTAAATGTTTTTTCATTTCAAAAGAGAATAATTTTAGCGAGTTTACATTTAATGAACGCTGAAGTTCTATAGTCTTTTTTAAATAATCTCCAAATGGGAAATAGACACCAACTAGATCAGGATGTAACCATTCATTTGTCCCCTTGGGTCTTCTGGTAGAACACTCCTGGTGAATTGTTTTAACATAACAACGAAAATGCGGATGTTCATATACATATTTAGCAAGTAGTGGATGCAAATCTCTTTCGTCGAAATTTTTTTCTTGGCCTCTTAGAAGTATATTTTCGTCTTGCTGTTTAACTTTTTCAACTTGAGATTTAACCAGTTGCTGATTTAAATTCATACTCCTGAGTAAAAATCTGGCTGGCCTTTTGGAAACTTGAATAAATGTGCTTTGATCACCTTTTTCTTTTATATCAACATATAGTCTTGCGCCAACAGTAGCTGAGGGAGTTTTTCCAAATGTTCCCAGCTTTTTATCCAATTTCATTTCAAGAGCTTTTTCCCACACTTCATCTGCCGACATCGGATTAGGATTGTTTTTAAAAACATCTATGATTAACTCAAAAAATGTATACTGTTTTCCCATAGCTTAACCTCCAGTATTATTATCTACTTATTTAATCAATCTTTTTGCAACCTGAAAATTTATTATTTAAATCAACTGGCTCGGAAACTTCACCATTTTTAAGATTAGCAACAGCAGAATCCATCATGGTAAGTGTTTTCGGTGGAATTTCCAGCGCCGCTACCAGCTCCTTGGGCGCCATCTGCTGGCCGCGGGCCATCGCCACCCCAAGAGTGCGCATTCTTTTTATGGGCATAAAGTCAGGCGGATATTTCAGGAGCACTTTGAGCTCCATTATCTTTTTCAGGCGCAGATTCTCATCTTCATAGTGGTAAGGAATATCAGTTTTAAGTACCTCACATTTATAGAGAATTGCCGAGATGGGCGCCGCCACATACATATATACAATATCGCCCGCTTTAAGGCGGGCGCTCTGTTTCCAGCTGGTAATCTTTTCCCGATCAAAGACCCCCTCCACATCATAAAAAGCGGGATTAGCCGGCACCAGCCAGTGCCCCTTAGCTCGCGCGGCCGACGCTTTAGCTATTTTACCGGCGCTAAGTTCGCGGCTTTTAAGCAAAAGTTCTTTAATTAAATCATCGGGAACTGTGCCATCAAGGAGCACCGAAACCCAGTTTTTTTTATTCATGTGATAGCAAGGATAAATGCCGGGAATTTTTGTGATTTCGGCTATGCTTTCCGGTGCCGCTTTAAGATTTATTATCTCCACCAGCGTTTTATCGGCAGCATTTTCTGCTTTGCTTTGGCCGGCCGGCGCCGGGGTCAGGCGGCCCCTGGGGATAGCCATAATGAGGCCATACCACTTGCGGTTAGCGGCATGGCGAAAGACAGCAGCTTCCACTTTTTGAAAAGGATTATCGGGAGTTTCGCCAAAAGTCTCCTTTATCCAGGCCGCTAGGCGGTTGCTCGCATCATAGATAAATTGCGAATTTGTAAAACATTTTTCGCTAATATCGGCTAGAAGCGCCAGATAAGCCTCGCGCACAGAGTGCACAAAGGTGCCGCTGGCCCGTTCAACATGGAGCGCGCTATATTCAGCACCGCTTTCCAAATCAAAAAGGCGGCCAGTTACCGCTCCATCCGCTGTAATGGTAATCGCCGCGCGGAACTGGCCCTCCATAATAGCGGCTGAATAATGATAGGCGCCCTCTTTTAAAAGGAAGCCATAAGGTTCAAGAAGCGCCAAATTTACCCGTTTTTTTAAGAAAAAATCGCTTTCTATGGACATGGAGAGATCCTTCTAAGGCCAAGACTTTAGCCCTAATTTCCCGGCTTTCCGCTGAGCGGTAGGCAAGTAGGCAATGCTTATTGCTGATAAGAGAAGTAAGTGGCACAGAGCTCAGGTGCCCTTAGCTGTGCAGGTGCAGGTAACCGGGCTACAGAATTCCAGTAGCGGATTGCAGGCGCCGCCGCAATCGCAAGCAGCTTTACATTGTAAGAAGTGCATTTGACCTTCGCTGGTGGTGGTGCAACCCACCTCGTGTTCTGCCGGGCAACACTCATTGCCTTGAATATCGTCATTAGCTAAATAATCGCAACATTCGGCCAGGCCGATACAAGTATTCACTTCGCCGGTAGCCATATCAAAGTGGATATTTTTACAGGGGGCGGCGTCTTTGCATTCCACACAAACACAGCTTTCGTCGCAGCACATACCAGGGCCGCAGCTGGGATTATTGGGATCACAGGTGAGGGCCATGGGATCGGGGTTACAGGCACAGAGGTTATTCATGGGCACGCAAACACCGCAACCGGGGTTCAAGGGATCATCCTCGCAGGTCTCACATGGGCCGCAGCGGTTACCGCAGTTGGCATCGCAAACACAATAATCAACGCGCTCGTTTTCACAGAGCATGGTACATTCGCCCTCTTTGCATACTTCGCCGGTGCGGCAGCCGCCGTTTTCGTCACAACTATGGCCGGTGGGCAAATATTCACCATTTTTGCACTGTTCTTGCACACAGCGCTCACTGGAGGAACAAGAATCATTACAGGGGACGCTTATCCAGTAGCGATAACTTATAACTACCAGTTCACCGGCTTTGGGCAGGTTAGCCGAAGCGCGGGCAGCTTCTTCTTCTTCGGCATCTATTTTGCCGTTACCGTTGTTGTCCATCGGCGTAGTATGGAAAGTTAGGCTATTGAAAGTCGGATCATAGTTAAAGCCGTTGACGCGGGAGCGCGGCGGGTAGAACATCCCCCACTGCCCATCTTCTCCGCGGGTAGAACCGTAAATACCTACTTTAATGGTGGAGGCAATCGGTACGCCGCTAAGTGGGTAAGGCACAGATGCGGCCTGGGCATCAGCTATAATGGTTTGCAAGAAAGCTTTATAACTGCCGCCTTTTTCGGCAATACAAACATCGCTGAATTTACCGCCGGAATTGGAAGCTAAATCGCGGAAAGCTTTACCGTCGCCGCGGTTCTTTTCAGCTGAACCTGTTCCGCACTCTCTTGTTTCACCGGCTTTGCCCTCGTTACGGGTGATGGCATACATACGGCCGTAAATATTGAAGAAATCAAGCATTTCTTTGCGGCGCAGGAAACGCTTGCAGGCAGCGCAGTCGCTATCGTAGGTGGTGTAGTCGGAGACAATATCTTCATAATTGTGGTAGTGGCTGGCTCGGCAACGGGGCGCTTGGACATTATCATCATAAGCACCGGGAGCGCCGCAATACTCTGTATAAGTCGCCAGCCACTTATCAAAGAGCGCTGCCTCGATGCTACCTGTGGGCCGTTTGGTCCAGAATGAGCTATCAAGTTCGCTTACATCGTGATCAACCGGCCAATCGGAGAGGAAGCGGGTATTATTGGAATTCATTTCATAATTTAAAGCAGTGCAATATTCATAAGTACAATCGCCGGTTGGACTATCGGGGTTATGGAGGCATCTTGAGGGCAATTGTTCATAATCAAAACCAGTACTGGTGTAATTCCAGAGGCGGCAATCGTCTTTAAAGTAACCATCTTCTTCATCGGAGAGGAAAATAGTGACAAGCGGTACCATCTCGCAATCCTGGAAGCAACAGGTGGTTTGGTAACAGCACTTGCCGGAGGGACAATCAGCACCGGCTTGGCAAACGCGGGTGCCGTTGCCACCGGTGGCGGCATTACACTCGGCATCGGAAGCGCAGCTATCGGTTACGCGGTACGATTCACAGCCATTGCCGCTTTTACAAACCGCACCAGCACCGCACTGCTCATTATTTTGGCAATAATTAACTTTATAACAGCACTTGCCATTGACCGAGGTACAAATGTGGGGATCGGAATCGCTGGCGCCATCGTTGTAACCATAACTCATGAGGCAGCGCTCACCATTTTGGACCATACAGTCTTCATCAATACTACAGCCAACTTGCGGCAAAACTTTTTGCGCTTTGGGGCGTGGGTCGCAATTAGCCTGGCATGCGGGGTCGCTTGGGTCGTCACACCAGGAACGCAAGTGCATTTTATCCCAAACTTTTTTGCCGTTTTTGAGAGTTGGGGCTTTGGCCGGAGCAGTGCGGTTGATAAAATGTAAAACACTTCTTACGCCCTCTTCAACGCCGGAGTAATCGCGGCCTTTAACACCGCACATACCGCCCATAGCGTAGATCATATCGCATACCTGGCTGGAGAAGATATCGAGACCGTTATCACAGGCTTCAATCAGGCGCTCACAGTTAACACTATCTACATCGTCACCGCAGGCACTATTGGTACCATCGTTAAAGACTGTATCATGCGAAATGTTGATGGTTTCGGTAGTACAGGCTTTTTCAGTGCCAAAGCCAAAGAAACCGGCGTTGTCTTTAATTACCGGCTTATCGGCGCTGTATTCCCAATAGAAATGGCCGCCGCCGCCGGAGTAGGCTTCGCCTTTATTGGTGGCCGAGCGGTTACTGGTGGTCATGGCAATACGGAAGTCAAAGAAGTCGCGGCTGGCGCCAAGGACGCTACGCACATCAGAGGCCGCCTGGCGGGCCGAATTGATAACTTGCTGCATGGAGCCGGAATCATCAACCATAAAGAGCAGGTCGGCGCGGGCCTGAGCCGGGTTATTCATAATACATTGCTTGGAAACGGTGGCATCATGGCGCGAAAGAGCCGAACCTTCGGAAAGATCTTCGAGCCTGACTACGCGGTCGAGATAACGGGCTTCGGTAGCATCATCGGTAGTATTGCCGGTATCGTTTTCAGTGAGGGAAACAACAATAAGGTAAATATTATTGGGCCGCTGGACAATTTCCACGCGAATTTGGAAAGCGTCAAAGGCAAAATTGCGCTCGCCGTGGTTGACGGAATCGTTTTTCGGTACGCCGGCCGGCAAGCTACCGCCCAAAAGGCGCTTAATGAGGTCGTTACGCACATCAAACGGGGAAAGAGAGAGTTTTTCTGTGGTGCTGGCCGGTTTGAAAGTGCTCACTTCATAGTGATCGCTCACTTTGTTTATCGGGAATTGCGGTGAGCTGTCATGAGCTTTATCAATGGAGCCCAAAACCTGATAATCAACCACATAATCAACTGTACTGGTTGGAGGACGCTTTACAATCAAGTTGCGGAAGAAGTTTTGAATTTGGTCGATACCACGCTGACTATTAGAGTCATTCAAGATATAAATAAAACCGTAAATATCGCGATCAAGGCGCACGCCATTTTCTTCTAATTTATTAGCGCTTGATTGGAAAACATGGCCTAAGAGAGTGTCGTTCATGTTATTGGGGTCAAAAATACCGTCGCCGGTGTTATCATCGCCATAGGGGCTGAAGAGATATTCGCTTCTGTTTTCCGGCAGCTGGTTATCTTTGCCCACAGGCACTTCAACCTCAAAAGCCAAGCTGTAATCATCGCCGAGCGGTAGGCCGGAAGCGGTGGTGTGGCCAACATATTGGGCATAAGTCAATGGCTTTAAATTATTGGTGGAACAAATTTGCCATCTGGCCCAATCGGCGCTTACACAGCAACGCTCCACACCCTCGGGGCAAGCTGGACTTTCGCTGCAAATACGCGGAGTTTTGCTATCGACATTGCATTCTTCGGTGAGCTCGCAGGTTTCACCTGAAGCGACAGGAGTGGGATCTTTCGGCTCTTCGTTTTTGGTGCGCGGGTCGGTTTCCTGGCCGTCAACTTTACAATTGTGATTAATATCTTCTTCGCCGTCGTAAATACCATCGCCATCGCTATCGGGATTATTGGGATTGGTGGGGCCGCTGACAGAGCCGTTATCGGTAAAATAAATTTCGCAGCCGTCCAAAAGGCCGTCACCATCGGTGTCGGGGTTGATGGGATTGGTATTATAGCGGGTTACTTCTTCGCCGTCATTAAGGTTGTCACCATCGGTATCGGTAATGCGGGGGTCGGTTTCACCGACGCCGCGGCGGCCGTCGAGGTTAAAATCTTCTTCGCCGTCATTAAGGCCGTCGCCATCGGTATCGGCGAGATAGGCGCAGGTTTCGGCGTAAATATTGCTATCAATAGTGTCGCAAATACCATTGCGGTTGGTATCTTCCAAATAATCGGGCAGGCCGTCACCGTCGCTATCGAAAAGTACCGGGCTGGATTCTTTGGCATCGACTATGCCGTTGCAATTTAAGTCTTCAACGGTATCCGGAATGCCGTCGCCATCGCTATCTATAGAGAGCGGATCGCTCTCGCCGGCATCTACGCGGCCATTGTGGTTTTTATCCTCAAGACCGTCACGATAGGGGCATTTATTCAGCGGTACATCAGTGCAAAGAGCGCAATCGCCGTCAGTATCGGGGTTAAAGGGGTCGGTCTCGCGCAAATTGGCGGGAATACCTGGTTTGTTGCGCGGGTCGTCAAAGCGTACATCGGGGTTGTTCAGGGCATCGTATTTTAGCTCCACGCCGTCCATCAGGCAGTCGCCGTCCATGTCGGCGTTAAAAGCGCAAATTTCACGGTAGCGGGTGCAGGTTTTGCCCTGGCTCTGCCCGTTATCACTATTGGCATCACTATTGGCATCGCTATTGCCATCGCCGCCGCTGGATTCATCCCAAGTTGTTTCAGTACTACCGTCGCTGCACACCCAGTAATCATCGCAAAGGCCATTTTTATTGGCATCTTCCACGCCGTCCGGAATGCCGTCGCCGTCGGTGTCGGCTTTTCTGGGGTCGCTTTCAATGCGCTCATCAACATCGAGGTGGCCGTCGCCGTCCACATCTTCGCCGGGATCTAAAATGCCGTTGCAATTTAAATCCTCATTTACATCCATGTGGCCGTCGCCGTCGATATCGTTATAAGAAACTTTGCCATCGTGATCGCGATCTTCTACGCCGTCCGGAATGCCGTCGCGGTCGGTATCTGGGTCTGTCGATTTACTCTCATTATTTAAGGGGTCGTAAACGCCGTTTTTGTTGCTGTCTTCCAAGCCGTCGGGGATGCCGTCGCCGTCGCTGTCAGCGGTTAAGGGATCGCTTTCCAAAAGAACATCGCCGCTGTCAAAAACGCCATTGCCGTTCATATCCAAAAAGTCAACACGCCCATTGCTATTGGCATCTTCACAGCCGTCTAAAATGCCGTCACCGTCGGTATCGGGGTTATTGGGATCGAGCCCTTTACTGTGAAGACCGACAAAATTAGGTTCATCGGCATCATTCATGCAGTCGCCGTCTTTATCGGTGGCGGTTACCGGGCACTCGCAGACTTTAAACTCCGGTTTTTGCCCTTGCTGATTTTGTTTATTAGGATCTTGCCCTGGGTCGGTATCGGTATCAGCATCTTTGGGAATGGCTTTGCCTTCGTAAGTAAAGCAGTTGCCGGCATCGTCACAGCAGCGGCCATCACCTTGATCTTTAAGAACTTTTGAGGTGCCACAATTGCCGATTTCTTTTTCCAGCCGACAGGCAGGCAAAGAGAGGACAAAGAGACAGCCGAGAAGAAACAAGCCAATTCGTTTCATAGATTTACCTCAAACGCCAATACAACGTGTTACCTGATTTGCAGAGTAGCCAGAGGCTACCCATAATCTCTCCCATTTTAGCCGGAGTAAGTGCCTTGAGCAAGAATAAATAGCATTTTGTGGCGAATAATCCTCCCTATGCAATAAAACTCTGGCAGCTTCTTCCCAACTCTGCTATGGCACCTTTCCGGTATTTGGAGGAATGAGATGGGAATCGTTCTTGCTATAGCCAACCAAAAGGGAGGAGTTGGTAAAACAACCACCGCCATTAATCTGGCAGCTTCGTTGGCCGCCGCCGAGCGGCGCGTACTTCTGGTGGATCTTGACTCTCAGGGGAATGCCACTTCCGGCCTTGGCGCCGGTGCGGCCACCGCTAATATGGCCGGTACTTATGAAGCGCTGATTGGTTTTATAAAGCCGGAAAGTGCCATTATAAAGGGTGAACTCGATAATTTGCACATTTTGCCCGCAACTGAAAATCTGGCCGCTGCCGAAGTGGAGCTGGCCACCGACCAGAGCCGCCATTTGCGGCTTAGAGCGGCACTTGCAGAAATAAGGGAAA
Organism: Deltaproteobacteria bacterium; assembly: GCA_016283195.1. Classification (GTDB taxonomy): domain Bacteria; phylum JAEEML01; class JAEEML01; order JAEEML01; family JAEEML01; genus JAEEML01. The sequence continues at coordinate 8,480 of JAEEML010000161.1, forward strand.
AGTACGACTATATTCTTATAGACTGCCCGCCTTCGCTGGGAACACTGACTATTAATGCCCTTTTTGCCGCCGATAGGGTGCTGGTGCCCTTGCAATGCGAATATTTTGCTATGGAAGGGCTTGCCAAACTGCTTTCCACGATGGATATGGTGCGCAGTGCCGGGCATAGTGAGCTCTCTATCATCGGTATTTTGCTGACGATGTTCGATGCCAGAGTCAATTTGGCTCACCAGGTGGCGAATGAAGTAAAAAGCCACTTTCCCACTCTGGTTTTCGAGACTATTATCCCGCGCAATGTGCGTCTTTCCGAAGCGCCGAGTTTTGGTAAGCCCATTATCTTTTACGATATAAATTCTTCCGGGGCCAAGAGTTACTTGGAATTGGCTCAGGAGGTTATCCAGCGAGTAGAGGAGACACCTCATGCAATTTAAAGAGCTGAAAGAGCCCAAAAAAGGGGCGAAAATCGGCGGCCTGGGGCGCGGCATGGATGCGCTTATTCCCAAACCGGAGGGTAATTCTGCTCTAAATGCTTTTACAGCTTTCCCGGGGCTTGGAGCCGATAATGCTCATATTTACCAGTTGCCACTGGAAAAAATACACCCCTTAAATGGCCAGCCAAGGCGTAATTTTGCCGAAGAAGCGCTCAAAAAACTGGCCGATTCCATTAAACAAGATGGCGTGATTCAACCAGTCGTTGTGCGCAAAAAAGATAATGAATATGAGCTAATAGCCGGTGAAAGGCGCTGGCGGGCCGCCGGGATTGCCGGCCTGAAAAACATTCCGGCTATTATTAAAGAGCTTTCCGATGAAGACTCTTTTACCATAGCTCTTGTGGAAAATATTCAGCGCCAGGATCTCACGCCTCTTGAAGAGGCCCGTGCTTATGAGAAGCTTTTAAAAGAGTATAATTTGACGCAAGAGCAGCTGGCCGCGCGGGTTGGTAAAGAGCGCTCTACCATTGCCAATACTTTACGCCTCTTGCAACTGCCGGCAGAAATAATGCCTCTCGTTGATGGCGGAGCTATTTCTGCCGGTCACGCCCGGGCCATTTTGAGCCTCTCTTCCCCAAAGAGCCAAAAAGCCCTGGCCGAGAGGGTGCTTGATGAGCATCTTTCGGTGCGCCAGGCCGAAAATATTGCCCGCTTGCAAAAATCCAAAACCCCGCGCAGCAGCACCCCAGCCGTAAAAGAAGCTGAAAACCGCTCTGTGCCGAATAGCCGTGATTTGGCATCCAGGTGGCAAAAAGCCCTTAATTGTAAAGTGGCACTTAAAGACAAAAAAGGGCAGGGCATTATTGAATTACATTATGGTTCCTATGAGGAACTGGCGGCGTTAACTGAGAAAATATGCAATAATAATATGTAATTAACTTAAAAATTAAGGAGAAAAAAATGGGCAAGAATGATAATTTCACCGTAAACGTGGACAATGTGCACACCATTCTTGGGGCGGAGAGCACCTTTGAAGGGCATCTCACTTTTCAGGGCACTATTCGCATAGATGGCAATTTTAAAGGCGAAATAGCCACCAAAGATGTGTTGGTTATCGGCCAGGGCGCTAAGGTTGAAGCCGAAATAAAAGTTGGCGCGGTGGTGATAAACGGCACGGTGCGTGGCAATATAATCGCCGAGAACTCGGTTGAAGTACACGCCCCCGGGCGTATTTACGGCAACATTACCACCCCGGTTTTAACTATCGACCGCGGCGTTATTTTTGAAGGGCAGTGTGTCATGGAAAAGAAACCGGATACTGCCGATAAAGAAGCGGAAAAGAAATAATAATTTTATCTGATTTTAGCACTTACTCAGGTTAAAAATGGAAAATTATCAATCCACCGAAAAGCTGGAAAGCTTTATGAATAACTTAGGCTTTCCTTCTTTGCGTATCCACACGTCTTTAAACCATTTTGATTTTACCCGCCGGGCGCGGCGTATTCTCGTTATCGGGCCTATGGGCGCCGGCAAAACCGAGTACACCACCAGAGTATGGCGCGATTCCAAAGTGGCACGCACCAAATCGGCTCTTGTAGCCGCAAGTACCGCTACCGGTGCAGCCGACAGGCGCAATGTCTTTTTTGTGCGCCCGGGCCTTGATACTCGCCAATTTCATAACTGCCCGCCGGGAAGTTTGCCATACCGCGGCGGTATCGAAGATTTAGGCGGAAAAATATCCGGGGCAGCCGATAGTTTTGCTCTTGAAGCGCTTTTTAAAGAGCATCCGGAAGTGGGTACTTGGATTATTGACGAAGCAGCTTTTTTTGACGAGCGCCTGGTGTATCTCATGGCCAAGGAGAGCGATGAGCGTGGGGTGATTTTTATTTGCCCGACTTTGGTTTTAAATTTTCGCCGCGAAACATTTAATGCCACCGCCAAGCTGCTTTTGGAACAGGCTACGGATATTTTCCCCCTTTCGGCTTATTGTGACCATCCGGACTGCCTCTCAGACGGCTATTTTAGCTACCGCTATTATCTGGTGGATAATATTGAGTGCCCGGCTCTTTATTTTGACCCGCTTCTTATCATCGGACAAACAGATTTGCGTCATAGCGAATATGAGCCAAATTATTGCACCCGTTGCGAAAAACACCACCTTTTGCCAGGCAAGCGCTATACTTACATGGCTTTAAAACCGCTTGGTAACCTGGCCAGCGCCGGTGATATTGCGCCTCTTAGAAATGAACTGGCAGCTATTCAGGCCGGAAGTCACACTTCCAAACTTTTCACCATGTTTGAAGATTACTATCTGCGCGGTGAGAAGCGCAATGAGACGATGATGAACTCTCTAAAAGTAGCGGCCATTGCCGAAAAAGCACTTCTTTACCTATATACCGAAGCCAATCTTATCTCCACCGACCAGCTGCTTAGTTTGGTAAATGAATTGCAGCTTGACCGGCAATATATCCGTTTGAGACTGGCCGATTGCCACCGCTCTGTAGCCGCTTTATAAAAATAAAAAAATTTTTTGCTGATATTTTTTTGTATCGCGCCAATAATCTGCTAGGCTAAGGGTGGCCGTGCTAAGCCGGCGTGGAGCATAAAAGATGAAGGAAAGAAGAGCTTACCGATTGATCATAACCTTACTGGCCGTATTTACGGCATTTTCTACTTATGCCTGCTCAAATAAATGCGAATACGACCGCGATTGCCCGCTGGATCGCGTTTGTCTGGCCGGCACCTGCGCTATGAGCTGTGCCTATAATTCGTCGATTTGTTCCGGCGGTGAAGTGTGCGCCGGCGGCGTTTGTGTGCATACCTGCACCAGTGACAGTGACTGTAACGGCACCATGTACTGCGCCCAAACCGGTATTTGTACCGCGCCGATTACCACCGACAATACCGTTCACCATGAGCCGACGAATCTGCCGGAAGATGAAGGGTCAAATAACGCGGAAGTTCCCGAAGATAATAAACCGAATAACGGTAATGACGATGATGCCGAAAGCGATAACAACGGTGATGCCGCTACCGATAACAGTTAGTAATTCGTAAATTGTTTAATTTGGCATAAAATAAGCAGGAAGGCTTACAGATTATGGTTCCGGGTTTTAATCACAATGTAAAATACAAAGGCCAAGTATTTCATGTGCAAACCGAGGATTCCGGGGTGGAGAACCCCCATATTATCACCCATCTCTTTTTGGGCGGTAATATTGTTAAATCGCAAAAAAGCTCTTATGATGCCTTGCTGAACGAGCCGGATTTAATAGATAAAGTTAAGCAAATTATGCAAGCGCAGCATAAACAAATGTTGCGTTCACTAGTCTCCGGCTCTTTTGATGATAAAATAGTTGAGCGGGCCAAAGGCGCTTCAATGCTAAACGGGCCGGCGCCTCTGAATGTGGAGCGTGGTCAGGGCAAGAGCAGCTCCATGATGTCTATTTTGGAAGGCGCCGGTACTGATGAAACGCCGCCGGTGGCCGCCGCTACTCCTGCTCCCGTTGTGGCGACTGCTGCTGCTGCCGCTCCGGTGCCGGCTACGCCCAAACCGCCGCGCACCAGCCGCTTCCCCAGTGCCGAAGCTTTTTTGGCCGAGCAGATAGAAGAAGAAAATCGCAAAGAAGTTTCTCCGCCGCCGCCACCGCCGCCGCCGGTTATGCCGGTTATGCCGCCGCCTTCCACTGTGCCGAAGATTAGTGAACTGGGGCCCATTCACCGCGCTCCTACCAGCACTGTTTCCGGTTTGGCTGCCGCTGCGGCCAATATGGCCGCTTTGCAATCTACGCCCTCTTTTAAACGTGAGCGTATTACTGCCGAAGTAGGCAAAAATGTGCAAGTGGTGCGGCCGCAGGCTGCACCGCCGCCGGCCGAGGCTTCAATTTTTGATTTGCCGCCGGTTGGCAGCTATGAGAGCTCTTTTCAAAATCGTCATCCGGCCGAGCACCTGCCGGAAGACAACAGCCCGATTTTGGATGGTGACTCGCTGAATGATGTTTATCAGAACGATCCCGATGCCATCGACAACATCTTTGGTTCGGCCTCTGATTCCTCGCTTGATGATGTGCTCCTTGGCTACCTGCTTTCTGTGGAACAAAACTAAGTGGCGCCCATAATTGATTTTACCGCTATTCCCGCGCCGCCATTAAAAAATCTGGCTGAAGCCATAGAGACCCTACTGGCTCTATATAGCGAATTGGATGGTCATTTGACGGCCATAAGAGCTAAATATCCTATTCCCTGCGCCGCTGGTTGTGCTGCTTGCTGTCATGAGGCTGTTTTTCTTACTCCCCTGGAATTTTGGGCGATAATTTATTTTATCCAAAAAGAGGGGCGCTTTACTCTTTTAAAGAGCGCTCTAGAGGCTGCAAAACTCATATATAAAGAGCATGCTGAGCTGATAGAGGCTTTTAATGCGCCGCCGCCCTCAGGTGAAAAAGACCATTTTAGCCTGGCCAAAGATTTACACTATGTCTGCCCATTTTTGCGCGAGGGAACATGTAGTATCTATCCGGCCCGTTCGCTTATTGCCCGCCTCTTTGGCCTGAGTTTTGAGCGCCCCGGGGTGGTTTACGGCTGCCAAAAGGTGGAAAAAATACTTGCCGCTTCCAGGAGAGATATAACACTGGCTTCCTGTGATTATTGGATAAATCGTCTTAAAAAACTTCCATATACCGAGGGGCGGCAGGTGTTACCATATTATATGGTACGCCTCTTTGGTTTGGCTGCCGGAGGGCCAGTGTAGTTAAAACTATCAAAGGCCTTCTGTGACAAGCGGCAAAATTTTTGGGCCTTATAGCCTGAAACCGCAAAAAATCCAGCTGTAGTGGTGTTATTTTCCTGTTGCTCTGGCGCTTACCAATATCTTGCCTGATTGTTTGATTTTTTCTTGCGATATTGCCTAACTTGTGGTACTATCAAAATAACATTTACCTTACAGTGGTAAGGCACAGTGGTGTAAACGCAGAGGAGATTAAGCATGAAATTGAGATTCTTGGCTTTACTGATGCCGCTTATGTTGTTGCTTTCAGGTTGTCCGGACAAGCCGTTGCCAAGCAATAATTCCCGCCAACTTGGTGAAAATTGTGACGAAATCAACGCCTGCGATAGCGGGATGTATTGCGATTATGGTATTTGCCGCTTGGTGTGCGTTGATACTGCCGATTGTGAAGTTGGCCAGGAATGCAAAGAAGGGCGCTGTGTAAAGAGCACTAACGTCAAACCCAATGACCCCGGTGATAACACCGATATTCCTGGCCCCGGTGATAACACTGATATTCCCGGCCCAGGTGATAACACCGATGTTCCGCCTGATAGCAATAGCGATGCCCAGAGCGATGTGCCGCCCGGCCCTCAAGATAACCATGCTTCTTCGGTTACCGGCACTCCTGTTTCCGTTGGCGGCAAAGTTTCCAGCAATAGTTTTGAAGTAGAAGTTACCGGCGGCGCAATAGTGCAAAAAGCCGAGAGTAACTCTTATGTTGTAACAACAAAAGATGGGCACTGATAGCCCGGGGAGGATCTTATGAATAAGCAATTAAAGAGAGCTCTGACAATGTTCCTGGCTGGTGCCCTTTTAGGCACGCCGGTGGCTAAGGCTCAAGACACAGGTGCTACAATCACTGTGCCTATGACCCTTACGCACCAAGGTTTAATCCGCAACAAGGACGGTGCCCTTATAAATGGTACGCACACCATTAAAGCTACCATTTATAATGCCAGCGCCAATCCGCCGCAAGCTATTGCCGCTGGTGAACTCACCGATTACGAAGTGGTTAATGGCTATTATGACCTTGGCATTGAAGTAACGCGCGATCAGCTCATTGCCGCCGGCGATAAGCTGGAGCTGGAGCTGGTTATCGACGGCGAAATAATGAACCGCAAATTGCCTGTCAGCGCGGTGCCTTTTGCTATTTTGGCCGACACTGCCGATACAGCTTTAAATGTTGATTGTGCCGGCTGTATTGGTGAAGGCAACTTGTCTGCCGAGATAGTCAGCGCCATTAATAGCTTTGCCACAACAAGCTCTGTATCAGATACTTATGCCACCAAGGCCATGGTAAATGCTATTAAATATGCTGCTTCCGATTCAGTCGGCGGCGCAGCCACTAAAGCCAATAAAATTAATACTTCCGCGGC
>JAEEML010000162.1 GCA_016283195.1 Deltaproteobacteria bacterium
ATTTAAAACAGCAGCTTGATACCGCCAGCAGCCGCCTGGCCGATTATACTTCTGCTTTGACCGATGCTTCCAACAATATGAATATTCTAAACGGCCAATTGGCTGAGTATCAGGAAGCCATCAACAAGCGGGATAACGACTACCGCCAGCTCTATGACGAATACAATGCTTTGCACAATCAATATCAAACTGTTTTGGCCGAAAAAGAGGCTTTGGAAGCCAGCGTTCGCCAGGAAATAAACGCTCTCAACAACGACATTAATTAATTTTCAAAAAAACTGCCGTTTCTGCATTAAAAAGACATTCGCAGCCTTGACATAAAGCAAAAATAAAGGTCTACTACGGGCGTTTTTTGTGTATAAATTTCATATACACATACGGAGTAAATTATGGTTGATATTCAAGAACGAGATAAAGCTTTAAATCTCGCTATTTCCACTATTGAGAAACAATTCGGCAAGGGCTCTATCATGCGCCTTGGCAGCACCGAGGAAATTGCTAAAGGCGTGCCGGTTATCCCCACCGGTTCCATCGGCCTCGATATCGCTCTGGGTATCGGGGGCGTTCCGCGCGGGCGTATTATTGAAATTTATGGGCCGGAATCCAGCGGTAAAACCACCTTGGCCCTGCAAATTATTGCCGAAGTGCACAAAATGGGCGGACTTGCCGCCTTTGTTGACGCCGAGCATGCTCTGGATCGCAAGTATGCCGCCAATCTCGGCGTAAAAATCGAGGATCTTTTAATCAGCCAGCCTGATACCGGTGAGCAAGCTTTGGAAATAACCGAAACTTTGGTGCGCTCCGGTGCTCTCGATGTTATTGTCATTGATTCTGTGGCCGCCCTCACCCCCAGAGCCGAAATTGAAGGCGAAATGGGAGATTCCCATGTTGGTCTGCAAGCACGCCTCATGAGTCAGGCGCTACGCAAGTTAACAGCCATTATCTCCAAAACCAATACCTGCGTTATTTTCATCAACCAAATCCGCATGAAAATCGGCGTTATGTATGGTAATCCGGAAACAACCACCGGCGGTAATGCTCTCAAATTTTATGCTTCTATGCGCCTGGAAATTCGTCGCGGCTCCGCCATTAAAAACGGTGAGCAAATCATTGGTTCGCGCACCAAGGTGAAAGTTGTAAAGAACAAACTGGCTCCGCCCTTTACCGAGCAGGAATTTGATGTTCTATACGGCACAGGTATAAGCAAAGAAGGCGATATTTTAGACCAAGCGACAGCCCTCGATATTCTGGAAAAGAGCGGTTCGTGGTACAGTTACCAAGGCGAGCGCCTTGGCCAAGGCCGGGATGCCGTAAGGCAGATTTTGGTTGAGCGTCCAGAGTTAACTAATGAATTAGAAAACAAAATTCGTGCTCACTATGGTCTTGCGGAAGTAGCATTGCCGGTAGCCGATAATAGCGCAAGCGATGACAGCGGCGAGAAAAAGAGTGTCCGTCAGCGCAAAGGAAAAACAGATTCAATCGATGAAGGCTAAAAGCCCGCTCATCAATAAGGTATTTTTGTGTTCACCACTTTACAAGCATTACTTATTTGTTTCGGCTCCGGAGCTCTGGCGCTTTTGATTGGAGCGATTTGCGGTTTTCGGCTTTTGCACAAACAAAAACAAGCTGCCCTCTTGGAGGCCGAAGAAATAAAAAAAGGCGCCACCACCAAGACCGAAGAAATAATGACCTTAAACCGTCAAAAAGATATTGATAAAATACAAAAACTTCGTGAGGCACTTGATCAGGAAGCGTTAGAAAACACCACAGCGCAAACAGAATTGGAAGAAGAGCTGGAAAAACGGCAGGAAAGTGTAAATCGTTATGAAAATGCTCTGGAATCCATTGAAGCAGAGCTCGCCTTAAGAGAAGAGGATATAGCCGCAAAAGAGGCCAAAAACAACGAAAACCGGGCCCAGGTAGCGGCTTTAGAAGCCTCAATTCAGCCCAAACTCGCCGAACATGCCGGCATGACCGAAGAAGAAGCTCATGCTTACCTGGTAAACGACAAAATAGAACGCGCCAGACACATAATTAAAAAGCGGGAATTTCAAGCCGAAGCCCAGTTGGAAAGCGAAGCGCAAAACAGCGCCAGACACATCTTTGACATCACTTGCGACCGCTTTTCCGGCATTCCGGAACCGGAAAAATGGAACAACTCCATTCAAGTTGAAAGTAAGCCCCTGCTTGAGCTTTTACTTAATCCGGAAAGCGAGCTGATGCAAACGCTGGTCTCAGCTCTGGAATGCGAAATTTGGGCCGATAGCGAAAGTAGCTCAGTGCACATAAAAGCGGAGTCTCCCCTAGTGCGTGAACGGGCTCGCCGGGTAGTTAAAGATGTGGTGCAATATGATATCAGGGCACCGCATTTACTGTCGCGCCTCATATCGCGAGTGCAAACACAACTTGATGAGGATGTTATTAGAGCCGGAAAGGCCGCCCTGGCCTCTCTGGGCATAAAAGATATGGCCCCGGAAATGGTAAATCTGCTCGGTCAGTTGCGCTTCCGTTTGAGCTATTCGCAAAATCAATGGCACCATGTTTTGGAATCAGCCACTTTGGCCGGCCTCGTGGCTGCCGAAATGGGGATTGATGTAGAAAAAGCCAAACGTGCTACTATCCTGCATGATATCGGCAAAGCTATATCACACGAACAGGAAGGCTCGCATGCTTTGGTTGGCGCCAAAATTTTGGAAGAACACGGCGAAGACCCGGATATTATCAATGCCGTTGCCGCCCACCATGGCGATGTTCCACCCACCTCGGCAATAGCTCCTGTTGTGGCTCTTTCCGATGCTCTTTCCGGCGGGCGCCCTGGAGCCAGGCGCGAAATGGTCACCGCTTATATGAATCGTATTCAAGAACTGGAGGAAGTTGTTACTAATTTTGAGGAAGTACGCCGCATTGATGTCATGCATGCCGGACGTGAAGTTCGCGTGTTTGTCGGTGAGGATGAAATGGAAGTGTTGCCTGGTAGCAATAAACCGGTACCGGTAAGTACCCAAAACGATGACGGTACAATTACCTCTGCCGAAGTTGTGCCCATCCCATCAGACGACAAATTGCAACCATTAGCCCGTAAAATTGCCGACTCTATTGAAGAAAAAATGGAATTTCCAGGCCAAATAAAAGTGACGGTAATTCGTGAGACAAGAATGGTAGCTTACGCCCGTTAACTTTTACTGCTTTATTGGGGGAAGGCAATGATTTTATATTTTACAGGAACAGGCAACAGCAAGTTTGTAGCAGACGCTTTGGCTGATTTGCTTGAAGATGAAGTCGTTTCCCTGAATGTTATTTTAAAAAGTGGAGCGCCACTCATTTTTGAATCATCAAAGCCATTTATTGTTGTTGCCCCCATCTATGCCTGGGGTCTCCCCAAAGTTGTCAATGAAATGATTAGGAATGCCACCTTTAAGGGAGCAAAAAGCATCTATTTTGTTCCCACAATGGGCGGAAATTCCGGCACCACACACAAGCGCTGTTATGCCTTAGCACAACAATGCGGCCTCGAATTCCGCGGCTTTCGCGGAGTTATAATGCCTCCGAATTATATTGTACTTTTTAACCTGCCTACCGAAGAAAGAATCGTCGAAATACTAAAATCAGCACTTGTTAGCGTCAAAGAAATAGCGAAAATTATTAAAGATAATGATTTCCTACTGAAGCAGGATCACACTTTTCTTTCGCACTTAAAATCCGGAGCAATAAATTCCGGCTTTGGCCGCTATATGCAAAGCAGCAGGAGCTTTAAAATCAGCGAAAGTTGCACCGGCTGTGGTATATGCGCCGAGAACTGTGCTACTAACAATATCGAAATTAAAGATGGCCGCCCAACCTTTGCCGATAAGTGCATAAATTGCTTTTCCTGTGTCCACCGCTGTCCGCAAAAAGCCATAAATGTAAATGCTAAAACCGAGCAGCGCGGGCGCTATGTCTGCCCTGAATACCGGGATTTTATTAAAAATCACTAAGAGAGGAGATTAGACCATGCTTAAAATTTCTAAACAGCTAAGCGGCATTTTTTTCGTTTTTATTACTCTGGCAACTATGGTAGCCTCGGCTGCCAAAAAGGAGGGTTCTGCGCCCATGCAAGAAGTTTTTGATTTTCTTAAACAAACCGGCACTTACTACATTGCAACAGTTGAAGGCAACCAGCCGCGGGTGCGCCCTTTCGGCACCGTTAATATTTTTAACGGCAAGTTATACATTCAGTCCGGCAAGAAAAAGAATGTAGCCAAACAAATAGCCGCTAATCCCAAAGTGGAAATATGCGCTTTTGATGGGAAAAAATGGCTACGCGTCGCTGCGGAACTTGTGGCTGATGAAAATATCGAAGCCCAAAAATCCATGCTGGCCGCCTACCCCAGCTTGCAAAAAATGTATCAACCTGGCGATGGCAACAATATTGTTTATTATCTTAAAAATGCCAAAGCCACTTTTAGCTCCTTTGGCGAACCCGAAAGAGTAATCAGCTTCTAATAGTTCAATTTTATTATAAATTATTTAAGTCTTCAAAACTATTTGGCTACTTGCTGCTTTAATTTTACTTATTTGTTATGGCGAATTCTTTTTCCTCGGCCCAGCCCGGTAACTCCTGGAGCAAAGCTCTATAGGCAAAAAGAAAGCTTTGCGGATCAAAATCAGCCAAAACCTCACCTATAAAAAGCGGCGAGTGCAACTTATAGCCATTTTCGGCCGCCGGTGCGGCAAAATTGCTTAGCGGATTCTCGGCTATGACCTTTCTGCTTTTGCCCACTGTGCCGGCTATTATAGCCAGTGAAGCGCCAATATCGCGGCCGGCCAGAATAATATTTTTTCCGCTAACTTCGCACTGCCCGTCACCATCAAAATCGCCGGCCAATTCCGGCAAGCCATCGCCATTAAAATCATAAGGCATATTGGATGCGCAATTTAATTTGCCCAAGGTGCGCTCCAACTGCAAAATATGATAAGCGGCATTAAGCCACTTATTTTTAAGCTCTTTTAAATCACCATCAGCCTGTGGTTTGGGCACATCAAGCGCTATAACAGCTACAGAATAGCCACTTGCTAAATACCCAAGAGCCGGAATAAGAGCCACCTCAAACGAAATGTCACTTGTCACCGGATAAATAACAGCGGCATTTTCTTTTGGTTGCTCAGTAGCAATCGGGACAAATAAAAAATATGGAATATCAATATGTTTTATCGTTTCAAGATATGGGGATAAAATAAGCGGTTCCTTTTTATAATAATCTCCCAAAGCCCCCATGAGTTCCATGCTATCCAGTGTGGCAGCCAAGCGGCGAACTTTAACCTCCCGGCCATCACCAAGTGTATATTGCACCGTCTCCGGCGCCTTAAAGCGCAAGCGTGCCGGCTGATGATTCTCCAAAGTTTCTAAATTGCCGTTGCCATAAATACCTTTAGCGGCATCGAAAAGCTCACGATAAACTCGGCGCACAGTAAAAGACCACATAAAAGCTATTTCTTCCGGCAAAAGCGCCCGTTTTCCCATAAGCTTCTTATCAAAAAGCACTTTCAGCTCTTCATTTTGGGGCGGATAATTTATCCAGCTTAGCGGAGAAGCGGCCATATTGCCGGATTTATCCTTTAAATCACGCCAAACAATAACAGCATAAGTAGCACCGGCCGCAAGCGGTTCCAAAGGCTCTAAAAATAAATGGGCAGCATCGGAATAAGCGGCCACTTTGTACGGCACACTTTGGCCTAAAGATGGGCTTTCCGGCGAAATATTAATCAGGCGAATAAGAGCTTCACTACCGCCATCGAGATTCTCCCAGCCAGCACCCAGCTCAGCCGAAAATGGCAAATAAACCGGAGCCAGCGGGGAGAAAAAACGTTCAGCGGCTAAAAGATCGGCATAATAGGCCGCGTCCGCCAGCGTGTGCAATTCTATATATCCAGAATCATTAATAAAAGCATTATTAGGAAACGGTTTTTGCGGCAAGCTGCCCTGCCATTCATCATTCCACAGCGGATAAAAATCCCCGCTGTCAGGAGCTAAAAACAGCCCCTCTTCAGCCTGTTGGCAGGCCGGCAGAAGAAGCAGCAACAAGGGCCGGAGAAGATTTTTAAGCAGATTTTTTCTCGTCACGATAAACTAGGCGCGGAGCCGCTCCGCCGGATACAACATCTTTATCCACAATCACTTCGGCAATATTTTTATCTTTCGGTGCCTCATACATAATATCAAGCAAAATGCTCTCCATAATTGACCTGAGGCCACGCGCACCGGTATCCTGCTTTTGAGCCCGCTCAGCAACCGCTTTTAGAGCCTCGTCGGTAAAAGTCAGTTTAATGCCATCCATTCTAAAAAGCTTTTGGTATTGCTTTAAAAGCGCATTTTTGGGCACCGTTAAAATATGCACTAAATCATCGAGGCTCAAATCATTTAAAGAAGTTATAACCGGCAAGCGCCCAACAAATTCGGGAATAAGGCCAAATTTCAAAAGATCTTCTTCTTGAACACTGGCTAAAACCTCACCCAAACGCCGTTCGGTCTTTTGCTGTAAAGAGGCACCAAACCCCATTCCTTTGTGGCCAATACGCTGCTCAATTATCTTTTCCAAGCCATTAAAAGCTCCGCCGCAAATAAAAAGAATATTGGAGGTATCTATGTGAATCATCTCCTGTTGCGGGTGCTTGCGCCCACCTTTTGGGGGAACTGCGGCTACAGTGCCTTCGATAATTTTCAGGAGCGACTGCTGCACGCCCTCACCGGAGACATCACGGGTAATGGAGGTATTCTCGCCTTTGCGGGAAATTTTATCTATCTCGTCCACATAAATAATACCGCGCCGCGCCGCCGCTATATCATAATCGGCACTTTGCAGGAGGCGCACAATAATGTTTTCTACATCTTCGCCCACATAACCGGCCTCGGTAAGGGAGGTGGCATCGGCAATACAAAAAGGCACCTCCAAAATGCGAGCCAGCGTTTGAGCTAAAAGCGTCTTGCCGCTACCTGTAGGCCCAATAAGCAAAATGTTGGATTTTTGCAGTTCAACATCTGCGTTTCCTGGGTTATCAATGCGTTTATAGTGGTTATGTACCCCAACGGCGAGCACCTTTTTGGCTCGTTCCTGGCCAATTACATATTGATCAAGAATAGCTTTAATCTCTGCCGGCCTGGGAATATGTTTTATGCGCTTTTTGCTATGCTCGTCCGGCAATTCTTGGGAAATAATTTCGTCGCACAGTTCAATGCACTCATCACAAATATAATCGTACGGCCCGGCGATAAGTTTGCGCACTTCATTTTGGCTCTTGCCACAAAAGGAACAATGGAGCCCTTTATTTTTGCCTTCTTGCACCAAGATAAACTCCTAGCAGCCATAAACGGCCTACTATTGATACAGGCAAAACACCTTTTTTGGCAAGATTTTTAAACTAGGTTGAAAAAAGTTCTTGACAACTAACAGGTGGTTTACTATAAGCCACTATCGGCCGGTGGGTGTATAGCTCAGTTGGTAGAGCAGCGGATTCTTAATCCGCGGGCCGTGGGTTCGAGTCCCTCTGCGCCTACCATCGGAAATTCTGGGCCCCGGGAGTTGCAAGATTCCCGGGGCCTTTTTGTTTCAAAAAGCACGTCTAGTTTTTCCTTCCCCCATTTTGCCTCAGTATGCTATTTTGGCAGTCGGTTTTGATTTGGGGAGTTTAATATTGGAGTCAGCATGAAAGATATCTATAAGATTCTCGCCTTTGTTGTTGGCACTTTTATAAGCTGCTCTGATCCGCAACCTAGTAACAACGGACGGCAAATTCTGGCTGGGGGCCAATATGGCTTATGACACCGGCACACATTATAATCCCGGTAGCGGAACCAGCGAAAGTGCCAATACCGACAATGTTGCCACTTATGGCTTCCTATATGATTGGGATACCGCCGCAAATAAGGTATGCCCCGCTGATGACGGCTGGCGTTTACCAACAAAAGATGAACTAACTGCTTTAATAAGCTTAGGCGCCGAGAATCTGCGAGCAACCGGTTTTGCCAGCGGAACTGATACTTACGGCTTTGGAGCTCTTCCCGCCGGCTACTACGAATATGGTGATTACACCTATTTTGAAGAGGACGCCGCCTTCTGGTCGTCAGATACAGATAATACCAGCGATTTCTCTAATCCTAAAGCATATTACATGACTTTAGGAAAAAAGAATAACTATGCAAACATACACTCTGACTCTGTAACGCTCGGCATCTCGGTACGTTGCCTCAAGGCCAAAGACTAACACTACCGCCTAGCGCTGTTTCAGCGTGCTTCTATACTGTTTTGTAATTCTAAAAAGCGGTAATTAAGGTCAAATTTAAGAGCCAGCTCCTGCCCCAGCGCCATAACGCCAAAACGCTCGGTTTGATAATGGCCGGCAGCGATAATATTCATTCCCAGATGGCGGGCGGCCAAAAGTTCTTCATAAACTACTTCGCCGGTAAGATAGGCCTCACAGCACAAATTTTTGGCTTCAATAAGCCAATCTTCGCTAACTCCGCGCCCGGAGACAATAGCCAAACGGCTGACGGTATCTGCCCCATAAGCATAAATACGCGGCTCCGCGCCGCCCGCCAGCGGTGCCACGGCGGCGGCCAGCGCCGGCAGTGACATAGTAGCCGGCAGAGTGCCGCAAAAGCCCATTTTTACCCGCCCATAGGCAGCAAAAGGCACAATATCGGCAAGGGTCAGCTCTTTGGCTAATAGGGCATTATTGCCCACCTCGGGATGAGCATCGAGCGGCAAATGATAAGCGAGTAGCGATATATCGTGCATCACCAAAGAGCGCACAATTTCCCCTACTCTGCCGGTAAGCGGAATGGGATTCTTGCCCCAAAACAGGCCATGGTGCACGAGCAAAAGTTCGGCACCGGCGCTGGCCGCCGCCTCTACAGCCTCCATAGTGGCATCTACAGCGGCGCATATAGTGGCTACCGGCCGCACACCTTCATATTGCAAGCCGTTTAGTGAGTAATCATTTATGGAATCAGAGAGCCGTTCCCGGCAATATTCGGCCAGCTGAGTGGCATAAGCCATTAAAAAGCTCCTTTAGAAATCTTCTTCGGCACCTTTACGGAAGACATTGAAATCGGCTTTAATACCGCGATGTTCCAAATCTTCATAGAATTTCGGCACAAAGCCTGTCGGCACATGGCGCCCAACCACTTTGCCCTTTTCGTTGTAGCCGTCTTGTTTAAAGACGAAAATATCCTGCATGGTGATAACATCACCTTCCATGCCGGTAACCTCTGTAATGTGAGTAATACGGCGCGAACCATCAGGGAAACGGCTCTGTTGCACAATAAGGTCAACAGCACCGGCAATTTGATCGCGAATAGCCTTAATGGGGAGTTCCATACCACTCATAAGCACCATGGTTTCAAGACGCGATAAGCAATCGCGCGGAGTATTGGCGTGCAAAGTGGTAAGTGAGCCATCGTGACCGGTATTCATGGCCTGAAGCATATCGAGAGTTTCTCCGCCACGACATTCACCAACAACAATGCGGTCAGGACGCATACGGAGACAGTTTTTCACCAAATCGCGAATAGTCACTGCGCCCTTGCCTTCAATATTGGGCGGGCGGCTTTCCAGGCTGACAACGTGCGGCTGCGCCAAACGAAGTTCGGCGGCATCTTCAACGGTAACAATACGCTCAGTCTCGGGAATAAAAGAAGAGAGGACATTGAGCGTCGTAGTTTTACCGGAACCAGTACCACCGCTAATAACAATATTTTTGCGAGCTACAACAGCAATTTCAATAAAGTTGGCCATTTCCGGGGTCAAAGAGCCAAAACCGACCAAATCTTTAACTTGCAAGGGGTCATGCTTAAATTTACGAATGGTCAGACAAGGTCCTTTAAGAGCCAGCGGCGGAATAATGGCATTAACACGGGAACCATCTTTAAGACGGGCATCAACCATCGGGGAACTTTCATCAATACGCCGGCCCAAAGGAGCTACGATACGCTCAATAACACCCATAACAGCTTCGGCAGAAGAAAAAGTACAGCTGGAAAGTTGCAATTTACCCTTCTTTTCAATGTAAATCTGATCGGGCCTGTTAACCATAATTTCGCTGATATCATCATCGGCAATAAGCGCTTCGAGCGGCCCCAGGCCCAAGGATTCATTGATAACATCATTTATCAATTGATCCACATCTAGGCCTTCCGGGAGCTCGCCGTTCATATCCATCTGATCAACTATTTCTTCAATAGCATCACGAGAACGCGCTTTAAGTTCTTCTTCACCCATGGATTGTACATCCACGCGGCGCAAATCAAGAGCCTGCACCAAGCGCTCTTGCACAACAGCCAGCGCTTTAGCGTAATCATCAATATTTTCCGGTGCTTGAGCTGCTACCGGTGCCGGACGCGGTGCCGGTGCCGGACGCGGTGCCGGTGCCGGAGCAGGAGCCGGGCGGGCTGCCGGAGGTTGCGGTCTGGACACTGGCGGCGGTGTCACTTCTTCTTCTTCAAAATCATCTTCAAATTCTTCTTCAAACGGCTCCTCTTCGAAATCATCGGCCGGTGGCGGCGGCGGAACAGGAGCAGCAACAGGAGCAGGTGCATGAGGTGCGCCTTTGCCGGGAAGTGGTGCTCCACCAACAGGCGGCGGCGTCACTTCATCAAATTCATCATCATCGTCATCATCAATAGGCGGCGGCGGTGGCAAAGGACGGCGCACAGCCCCCGGGCTGGCCACAGGTTCAGCCGCACTAATAATATTGTTGAGCTCTTCTTGGCTTACACGTGGTCGCCCGCCTGCCCCTTTTGGGGCTTCGCTTACCGGCTGACCGGCACTGTTAATGAGATCATCGAGATTAAAATCATCATCCTGCCCACCGGCAGCCGGTGCTTCCTCTTCTTCTTCCCATTCATCGCCCCAGTCATCAGAGCCGAGATTCATCTCTTCAACATCCCACTGAGCACTACCGTTTTCTTCGCCAACATCAACCGGTGAAGGCTGTTCCTGGCCCTCTATTTCAATTATGAAATTACCGCATTGAATTTTGTCGTTTAAACCGACTTGCATGCTGCCAGTAACTTTGTGGCCATTTAAAAAAGTACCGTTGGTGGAATTCATATCATTGATAAGATAATCATTGCCGCGCTTAATAATTTGCGCATGGTGCTTGGATATATTATTCTTGGGCAGAATAATATCATTGCCTTGCACCCGGCCGATAGTTACCTGATCTTGGTCAAACTCCTGAACAACTGTCTCGCCGCCTTTTTCAGTAATTTTCAGAGTAATCATAAAATATCTCCAGTTTAAATATATCTGATATTGCTAATAAAATTTTATTTTTCAGTCAAAGATACTGAACTTAACTTCCGATTCGCCCATTTGATACCTTTTGGTAATACCAGTAATAGTTTTCTTTACCAAATCACTGGTAGGATCGATGAGGCGCGGAGTAACAAAAATAACCAAATCAGTTTTCTCTTCGCGGAAATTACGTGATTTAAAAAGCTCGCCCAAAATCGGAATATGGCCAAGGAGGCCGAGCTTGGCAACATCTTTGCCCTCTTTGCGCTGTACCAGGCCGCCCAGGACAATTGTCTCACCATCGCGCACGGTAACTGTGGTTTTAACACGGCGGGTAGAAAAACCGGGCACATCCATTACTGAAACAGATTGATCAACCGCACTAACTTCAGCCAAAATATCTGCCTGAATAGAATTTACATCCACATAAGGTGTGAGATTAAGTCTAACGCCGTATTCTTTAAACTCAATATTTACGCCATCAGCCGTTTTAATAACTATCGGCACTTCGCCTCCGACCAGAAATTCAGCTTTTTGCCCGGAAGCGGCAACCAAAGTCGGGCGAGCTAAAACACGAGTAGCACCATCATTAAAAGCCAGCGAGAGACCAAAAGAAAGATCGGACATACTACCGCTATGAGTAAGACTATTTGGTGCTGTATTGGCATGTCCCACACCGGCCACCAAATTTGTTGTGGCTGACCAACCAACACTAACGGAGCCCACATAATTCTGCGGCCAGGTAAAGCCGTAATTGCTGGTGCTATTTAAGGCCAATTCCACAAATTCTACTTCGGCCTGCACCATTTTTGAGGGGCCGATGCGCAGGACACTCTGAACATTGCTGGAAATACTCTTAACCAAAATTTCCGCTTTTTTCATATCGCCTTCGCTGTTGACCGAGCCTTCCAAAAACACAGTTGAGCCAACAACGGTAGCTTTGGCGTTATCCACACCGGCAGAGGAGAGCACTTTATTGATTTGCTGGGCAATAAGCGCATGAGCAGAAGGATCAAGTTTAACCAGGCTACGCACTATCGGGCTATACAAGTTGGCCACTTCTTCAGCCCGCTCAATATCTTCAAGAGTGAGTGCTTTGCCATCAATATAAATGCGCTGGCCGCTGGTGCGCACATTAATGCCTTCGCGTTTGCCCAAAAGGCGGCTAACCTCGCGAGCCAGTTTAGGGATATCTACATCGGAAACATTAACAGAATATTTGGTTGTTTTGGTGCCGCGCCAAATGGTGAGTTCGGTAACACCGTTACTCACAGCAGTAATGATAATTTCACCGTTTTTGGTGGTTTTAACATTAATAACCGAGGAATTACCAACAGAAACCCTTGTAACACCGCTCAAATTGAGCACCCGTTGCTGGCCGACAACCATGCTGATTGTCTCTTCGACATCGGCGCTTTGAGCCCAGGCACTATGGCCGCTTATAGTAAATAACAAAGCCACTAACACAGCCATTTTTTTGGAAAAACTCAATTTTGTAAACATGGTAGCACTCCTCTCTCGCCTTCCACTTTTACAGCCAAAGACTAGCTTTCTTTTTCACAAAATTAGAGGGCTTTTGTCAATGAAAATGAAAAGGGACATCACTCTTTAACGGCAAGCCGCCCACTTTCGGTTACGGTGAATTTACCAAGAGTAACTTTATCGCCGGTTTTAGTGAGCATCTTTTCAAATGTAGCACGTGATTCCCGCGCCGTCCCGGGATAGAGAATTACATCCCCCACCGCGAGGCTTTGCGGATAGCCATTATCACTGAAGTATTGCCCAAAAACTTCATAATCACCTCTGGGGGCGCTGGCTAAAGTATAAACTTCCGGGCCATAGCCATCAACATCATCGACATCCAGCATACCGCCGCTTTGTGTTTCTCTGTGACCATAAAAACACTCTTCGGCACTTGGCTCAACAACGTGTAAATCAACATCTGTGCCGTTGGTATCCCAATAAAGCAATACCTGGAGATCCAAATTGGGAACAATGGCATAAAAGTTAGTACTCGCCTTAACTACATCGCCATTTTTGCCCTTTACTTGCACTTCCACAAAATTGCGCCCTGGGCTGGCCATAAAAACAGCACTAAAAGCGCCATCGGAGTTAATTTGCAACGGGCGCTCGGTGCCGTTTATCACCAACATGGCGCTGGCGGCGTTTTTGGTGGTGCCGGTTACTTTGTTAATACGGGCAGAGGAATAGCCCCCGATAGGAGCGGTGAGCTTTACCTCCGGCGCTTTTTGCGGGGCCGTCAAAATCAAAGCTATCATAGTCGCTGTCAGTAACATAACTTACTCCTTTACTTCACAATAGTGATTTTCTGGCTGGCGGAATAGCCCTGCTGTTTGGGGAAATACATGAGCGAGGCTTTGGCCGGCATAGCGGTATATTCACCGGCAAAAACGGCACGCACCAAATAGCGCATATTCATGGTGCCGCTTACTCTGGTTTTAAAGTAAGCTACTTTATCAGCCCTTATTTCGCGATGAATTTCATCCTGATTCAAAAGATTGCCGTTAATGGTAATGCCATTATCCTGATCCATCACCTCCACACCTGCCGGAAGCGGATCTTCAACCATTACATAATCAAGCGCTTTGCCTTCTCCGGCGCTTGGGGTAACTGTAAGCTCCACCATATAGAGCTTGCCGGCTTTAAATTCTGTGACTTTGGAGCCGGCTTCGTAGCTGCTACCACTGGTATTAACTTCATAATAATCGCGACTTACCTTAAAGGTTTTGCTCATGGCCGGCACCGGGGCACTACCATAGAAAACGAGCTCACTATTAAATACCACATCGCCGCCGCGCCCGCTTATGGATATTTGGTTATCCTGCTTTACATCAGGCACCTTGGCTGTAATATCCAAAG
The DNA here is from genome assembly GCA_016283195.1 of Deltaproteobacteria bacterium. Taxonomy (GTDB): domain Bacteria; phylum JAEEML01; class JAEEML01; order JAEEML01; family JAEEML01; genus JAEEML01. The sequence continues at coordinate 14,151 of JAEEML010000162.1, forward strand.
CATCCTTTTTGAAAATTTCGTTACCTTTAAGGGCGACATTACCTAATGCTTTATCGTTTAGTTTGGCGGAGATAGCTATTTCCGGCATATTATCGCCAAATTTGCCGAGATAATCAGCCATGAGGTAAACAACCGCCGCTGTATCTCTGGTACTTTGCCAATAGGCACCCTGTTTTTGAGCCATAAGCCAGCGCATAATAGCCTTAATTTGAGCTTCATTGTCACCGCCGGCGGCTATAAGCGCCCGGCCGACAGCAGCTGTAGTTTCTATCGGATCTCTAAACCAGTCATATACTTCGGCTTCCGGGTCACCAAAGTAGAGCATATCATTCTCTTCGTCCTGGCGGGCACTACCCATAATATCGGAAATAGCGGCCAGGGCCTCCTGTTTCATGCCTAAGCGGCTATAGGTAAGAGATATAAGAGCCTTGCCGTAAACAGTGAGGCCGCCGTTACCGGACAATTTGCGCACTTGCGATTTAACGGCGGCATCGTTGGTCAGCGAGAGAGCATATAGCGCATAAGCCATGACATTGGGATTATCCCGCCCATTAGCCACTAAGTCTTTAAGCGCCTGCTGGCCATTGCGGTACATCTCGGCAGGTACTTGCACTTTAGCCCTTTTAGCCATAGAGAGTCCGTATATAACATGAGCTGTCATAAAGGTATTGCCTTGCGGATCATTTTGCCACCAGCCCCAGGAGCCGTTCCAAAGTTGCATAGAAGCCAAACGGCTAAGACCGGCTGTGATATATTCATTAAGGCGGCTCGCCAGCGGTTTATCGTCAATTTTGAGTTGTTGCATAGTCTGGTGGGCTATGACATCCGGCAAGAATCCGCTCATAGTCTGTTCAACACAGCCATAAGGATAAGTTGTAAGATAATCCAGAGCCTCCACCATAGTGCCCAAAATGGCGCTGCCGGCGGTCAAATGCAAACTGGCGGTAGATAAATCGGTGCCATCAGGGAAAGCCATATTAAAGCTATAATCAAGGTCACCCTCACCTTGCGGTTTCAGCCAACCACCTTGATATTTCACCTGCTCCATACCGTTTGGCAAAACAGGAATGGCGATTTCCATAGCATCGCTCACCGCACCGCTGGCGGCTGCCGTTAAAGTCGCCGCGCCTTGGGACGCCGCTGAGAGAGTGTAGGTATTTACATCCTGCGCCGCCGCAGCCACTTTGGCCTCCTTGGCACTGCCGGAAAGGTCGCCATTTTTAGCATCAAGAGAGATTTTGAGCGCCGCTTCTTTTTCCAGATTATTGCGCGCCACAACCTGATAAGTGGTTTTATCGCCGGCCACCAGGTAAGCCGGGCCGGAGAGCATAACTTCCACATCTTTAGCTGTCACTAAAGAGCCTTTACCCTTACCGAGAGCTGTATCTTGAGTAATGGCCCAAGCTGTCACTCGCCAGCTAGTGAGATTATCCGGCAATTTGAACTTCACCACTGCTTTGCCGTTTTTATTTGTATTTACAATACCTTGCCAGAAAGCGGTATCTTTAAATTCTTTGCGTACTTTGGAGGCTAAGATTTTCTCGGCGCCAAATGAGTGCGGCGGCAAAGTGCGCCCCAGAGCCAAAGCCACATCTTCGGAATAGCCATAGAAGCGGAAGAGCTGGCTAAAAGTGGTGCGGATATTATTGCGTTTTTTCTCATAGAAAAACTCTTCCAATGTCAAATTAAGCTCGGGCGTAATGTCATAAACGGCCTCATCAACCACAGCCACAGCCAGTTCAGCCGCCACCGGTTTGCCGTTTACATCATTTACCGTTATTTCAACAGTAGCTTCATCTTGCGGTAAATATTTATCTTTTTGTGCTTTTACGCCAATATTCAGGAATTTATCAACCGGCGGCACGATAACCGAGCGATTACTCTTGAAGAGCTCACCTTTATAAACAGTAGCTGCCGCCACTTGGAAGTTGGGCACCTCAGCCACACTCACCGGCACTTCATAATATGCGGTGTTGTTTTTAACAGGAATCACTTTGGCATCAAAAAGCTTGGAGCCCTCACTGGAAGCCAAAACATAACCTTCGGCAAACGGAGCCACAATAAGAGCTTTTACTTTGTCGCCCTGTTTATAGCTAAGACGGTCCACAACAACTTGTAATTGTTCAGGAATATATTTTAAATTATCGTTCCCTGTGCTCACCATAATGAGCTGCTCTGCTTTAACTTCTTCATCGGAGCTCCTAGCTACAGCTTGGATTTTGTACACACCGGGTTCCGCCACAGTAAAGGCGATTTTGGCATTACCATGCTCATCGGTAACCGCTTTCTCGGTTTGGACTACTTTGTCATCGCTATTGGAAAGCAGTTTAACTTCTACATTTTGGCCTTTAAGTCCATCCTGGCCGTAATCGGCGGCGGTAACCGTTACTTCATATTTCTCACCCGGAGCCACCAAAAGGCGTTCGCTCAAAAGACGCAAATAAAATTCACCGACCGTCACTTTGAAATTTTTGCGCCCGACAATTGGCCTATCTTGATTATCGGTCACTGTGGCCACTATCTCATAGGTGTAATCGCCATCGCCGGGATTTAATTGATATTCAAAGGGAAGTTGGCCGTTTTTATCTAAAGCGCCGCTACCCTCACCCATTTTTTCTCTGATGCTGTTATAAGCTTCTGTATCGTTGTAATACCATTTATAATCAGCATTTACCCACCAGGGAATATAGAACTTGGTGCGGAAAATTTCATATTCAACTTTAGCTCCGGCCAAAGCACCGCCGGAGAAATAAGCGCCGGTGATGGTACCGGAAACAGTGTCATTTTGGTGATAAGCTTTTTTAGAGGTGGATACAGTAACTCTATATGTCGGTTTTACATAAGCTTTTACAGTAAATTCACCGCTATAATCAGCATTATTATAAGTGGCAATCAGGCGGTGGACACCAAAAGTAACAGTTTCCGGGAGAGTTATAGAGCCATCAAAAGTGCCGTTTTTAGAAAGTGTTAGAGTCTGTGCTTGGCCCTTATTGCCCTTGGGGTCAACAGAAACAACAGTAACTTTGGAGCCGCTGGGCACACCATAACCTTTATCGGTAAGATTGCGCACCATGCCTTTAAAATGAAGCTCCTGGCCGGGTTTATAAACCGGGCGCTCGGTGAAAATATAGAGGCGCTCGCCGCTGGTTTGGCTAGCAGGATAAAAACGCGGATCGGCCAAAGCCACATCATCTCCGGCGACGGCATAAACCAGGGAATTGGCCGGCACAGCGGCTAGACGCACCAAACCGTTGGCATCGGAAATACCGCTGGCCAATTCTTTTTTGCTATTATCATAAATAGTAACTTTGGCTTCGGCAACCGGGGCACCGCTATCCGCTTTGGTAACATAAACCAGAGTCTCCAGGCCATCCTGTTTAACTACCATGGAAATATCGGAAATAATAACAACAGTATGGGCGACTTTGCCGGCAGCTGCTTCAACCAGATAAGCACCGCGCTCTTTTATGGGGAGAGGAATAGAGCGATAAGTCCAGCCGTATGGCTCGCTAATATCAATAATTTCGCGGTATATAAGAGGATTTTTTTCCAAAGGCGGCACAGATTTTACCACCGGCTCGCTAAGGCTATGGCGAATACGGCCACTCTTGGTTTGCACCACAGCCGAGGCTACACGCCGGCCTTCGTAGTTAAATTCGTCCTGAAGCGAATAATAGCTTTTGAGCAAAAGCTGGCGATAAATATCAGCCATGATATCGGCACCATCAAAGCGCCGTTTGCCATTTAGCAATTTTGGGCGGTGCGGATCGGCCAGGGTTTGCAGGTAAGAAAGCGGCTCATCCAAGCGGTAAACACGCATTTCCATGCGTTCCACACCGGTTGTTTCGAGTTCTACCTGGGCCTTTTCATTAGGCTGAAAAACCTTCTTGGTTGACAGATAAAACTTGGGATTTAGCGGCATTGGCTCATCCATTTGTGCCAAACCGCTCAGCGGATACAACATAACAGCCAAAGCCATTAGGTATTTCGCCTGGCAAAGACGCCTTGTCCACACTCTTGTTTCTTTCATTTCCCTCTCCAATCAGTATACCAATTTCCAGCGATAAAATCCGCGGAAATATTGATTATTTTTTACAGGATGCCAGCTCATATCCGGGTGATTCATGAGCTCGCTGAAAAGTACTTTACGCACCTCACCGGAGCCATCGGGGATGTTTGTTCCCCGCGGACCAGTGTGGTACACCACATAAGCCTCGTCGTATTGCTCGGGGGCCAGATAAATCATCGAATGCCAACTGCCGGCAGTTTCATCAGGCGGGCGCTCGTAAAAAAGCAAATCGCCGTTTGCCAGGCTTTCCGGTTCGTAGCCCAAAAATTTTGTATTGTGCTTCATTAAAGTTTCGGCATCGGCAAAGGGGCCAAAAGTATGCGCACTGTCGCCTTGTAAAAAGAGATTTGTCCCGAGTTCCGGCACACTGGGATAATTGAAAGCCGTAACATCAGGGCCGATAAGGCGTGCTCTTATTTTGTGCTCTTTATGCCACGCTTTGTCGTGTTTTTTCAGCGCTTCGACATAGGAGTAGCGCAAGAGCCCGGCGCAATCTTGATTTTTTGGATAAAAATCAAATGATTTAGCCACATATTGGCTTTCGGCTATAGCCGCAAACCAATTGGCAAAAGCCTGCCTATCGCCCTCGGAAGTAAGCTCAGCCACATCAGGATAGCCATCCTTATCGGCATCACCTTCCGGAGCAACTATGGATATTTTAACAGGAATTTTGCTCTCACCATAAGTAATTTCCAGCTTAGCCTCGCCGGTTTTTCCCAAAGAAGTCAAAAGGTAGCCCTCGCTACTTGGGACAATTTTGACAAGTTCACCGCCAGAGAGCGGTTTTAAGGTATAATCACTTATGGCCATAACTTCACTATGCAAAGCAGAAACTTTCAGAAGGCGCACAAGGCCACTTTTATTGCTACCGCGCAGAGAAAGAGTCTGGGGCTGCACATCCGCTACCAGGCGGCTGTAACTTAGAGCCAAAACTCCAAAGGCCGCCAGCAGGAGCGTGCCGGCTATCCCTATAATTGCCCTTCTCCGCACTCTTTTGCCTCTCAGAGCGTTAAAAGTTCACCGGTTAAAAGGCCATTAGATTCTTCCAAAGTGAGCTCAAGACCGCCAAGTTGGGCCAAAGCGGCTGCAAAGGGGTCCATAACTTCTTTGCCTTCAGCAGGAGCCAAAAGTTTTAAATCACCGGCCACTTTGGCCATATCCAAAACGGCGGTAAAGCGGCTCTTACCGCCAAGTTTTTCCGGCAATTCTTTACGATCGCCAAGTTCGGCCACCCGGCCGCCCATAGTGCCGAGAGCCCGGCGCACTGCCCCTTTATAACCAACGATAAGGGCTTTATCGGTTAAAGCATAACAGCGGACATCACCACTTTCGCTGCCTTTAAAAGGCGAACATTCCATAACTTTTGCCGGGCTTTCCGGAGAAGCTTCTTTAGCAATTCCCTGGGTTAAAATGTTTTCGCCGATTTGGTGCAATTTGGCTTCCAAAGCGGCTTTATCAGCGCCTTCTTTTAGGCCAAAAGCAAATACCATAGAAGAATCCCACTCCACATCTTCACGCGTGGGCTTGCCGAAAAAGCCATCAAAAAACCAAGCCAGTTCGCCATTTAAAGAAGGCAAAACAGCTGCGCTCATATCAACACCGCCGATAAGAGCAATGCTGTTATTCTCTGAGCGGGAAGCCAAAGCTTTAAAAATAGCATCCAAATTCCAACCGCTGGTAATTACAGCCATTCTGCCTGTTTCCGGCAACATGGAGGTAAGTTCAAATTTACCGCCGTTTGCCCACATACCGGCTTTGGGCTGAAACTGTATGGTAGCCACATTTTTAGCTGTTGCTTTGCTTAGAGCAAAAACCAATCTGTCAAAAGGTTCCAAAACCATGAGGCGGGCTGTCGGCAGAATTGAGCTATTTAAGGCCGGCACGTCAACCTCCACCAAAAGCTCCGAGTCCACTTCTTTCAAAATGGCGGGAACCACCACATCGCGCGGAGTGGCGGCAAATTGCAAAGACTCTTCAACCAATTTTGTGGTACCGAAAATAAGGCTGTCACCATTTATAATAAAGCTGATTTCACCGCCCTCGGTGAGGGGGAGCACCACAGCTTGGCCGGAAGAATCACCGGCTGCTTTTTGCCAGAGTTCCAATACTTTTTTGGCAATGGTAACCGGCCCTTTAAGGGGCTTAACCACAAGAATTTGCGCTTTTGTCGGTGAAGTTCCTTTGAATTCATCGCTATTTTCCGGCCAGCTGACGGCACCGCAAGTTTCACCGCTCAAAAGGCCTTCCATAATCTCCGCACTAAAGGGCACACCGGCCTTGGAAGCCAATTTATCAGCCAAAAGCTGCGGATCCAACACCGGCATTTGCACTGCTAAATCTTTCCACATTTCGGTGTCGCGGACATTTTTAAAAGCCGCATTGCCAACGTAGCGTTTATAGACCGCTTGCAAATCACTGCTGTAAAAAGTAATGCCAGAGGCACTTTGGGGAATACGCCCCAAGCAGCTTTTTACCACCGAGGGATCGGCCACTTTTACATCGTCCTTCTTACAAGCCGGGAGCAGCGTCATGGCTGCCAGGGAAAAGAGCAACACTTTCTTTAGACTTCGCACGATAGCCTCCTCAAAAAAAGACGCCTCTTTATACCCAACTGAAACTGAAAGATAAAGCACTATTTTTTAAGTTTCTCTTTTCATTAGTTTTCGGGCGTGCCAGATATTTTGCCTCCCGGCAATGAGTTGGATATAACTCGGCTGGCAAAGAGCTTAATAATTAAGCTATTGCATAAATTGTAATTCACTATAATTAGGAGATATTTTGAAAAGCGCAGAAGAAAAAGCTCTCGAACTCTTGCGGCGCAAGCTCTTGCGTGCCATGGGGGAGGCCATCCACAATTACGATCTCATCCACGAAGGCGAGCGCATTATGGTGGCCGTCTCGGCCGGTAAAGACAGTCTCACCCTACTCCACCTTTTAGACTGGCTGCAAAAGCGCTCGCCGGTCCACTTTGAGCTTATTGCCGCCCACATCGACCCCGGCTATGGCACCGGGCCCAAAATGGAGCACTATTTTAAGGAACTGGGTGTAAATCATGCCGTGATAGAGCGCCCCTTTATCCGCATGGTGGAGAAAAAAGAGGCCGACCCCACGCGCCGCTGCAATCTCTGCGCTCGCTTTCGCCGCGCCGCTCTTTACGACCTCGCTACCCGTGAGGGCTGCTCTACCATTGCGCTCGGCCACCATGCCGATGATCTTATCGAAACTCTCTTAATGAGCATCCTCTTTTCCGGCCAGATAAAATCCATGCCGGCGCGGCTTATTTCCGATAGCGGCGAGCACATAGTCATTCGCCCTTTGTGCCTGGCTTGGGAAAAGGATATTATTCAATATGCCAAGCTTTGCGCTCTGCCGGTGGTGGAAAATATTGTCTGCAATCAGCAGCTCGATACACGCCGCCGCTGGACCAAGGAATTTTTGGCTAATATGCAAGCCGAATCACACCACATCAAGGGCAATGTGCTGCACTCGCTACAAAGGGTAGTAAAAAGTCATCTTTTGGCTTTTAATAAAGTGGAAGAAGAAAATGACGCCACAAGCCTGCTCACGGAGAGTCTTTAAGGCAGCGCACCGAAAAGGCGCCGGTTTTAGCACCGCTTCCCAAATAAACACTGCGTTTTTCTATACTTAGGCCATAGGCATTGGAGCTGTCTTCCTCTGTACTTGACCAGAAGCCGGCATCTTCGCCAAAATTGTAATAATCACCGGCCAGATAGAGGCCGGCCGGAAGCGCCCCAAAGCCTGTCATCTCCTTACCGCTCTGGTCATCGGCATAGCTCCAGATAGTGGCTCTTAAATTCTCGGCGCCGGTTTTATTATCGCCGCCAACATAGTCTATCAGGTCTTCAAAATCTTCTTCACTCGGTAAATGCCAGCCGACGGGGCAAGCCTGTTTGGCCTCTTGCCACTCATAAAGGAAACCATACACAGCATCGTTTTTACTGTCGCCATCCACCGAATAATGTTTTACCCCGCTATAGCGCAGATTTTCCGCCATCCAGGTTTGCTCTTCAATTTGCATTATTTTGTATTTATGGCCATCGCGCGAATCGGTAAAAAATCCCTCTGCCGCCTTTGGTTCACTTGCTACCTGGGAAGCAGCATTATTGTTTTTAGACTGAACAGGATCTTTGGCGGCCGTACTTTGGAGAGCAGCGTTACTAAGTGGCGATTTTTCCGGCTCCTCATTATTTGTGTCTTTTATGCAGCGCACCGATAAATAGCTGGCACTTTTACCGCTATTGACTATTGTTTTGCCGGCATCCACATAGAGGCCATAGGCATTCTTTTTATTTTGTTCCGTGCTGGACCAAAAATAAGCTGCTACCTCGGCCGATGAACAGCCTTTCTTCTCACATTTGCCCGCCGGTAGCGCCCCAAAACCGGATACATTTTTTCCTTTATCCCATTTTCTGTGTCTTAAATTGTCAGAACCTGTTTCCTCTTTGCCAACACTGGTTAAAAGGCGGTCAAATTCTACTCTTGAGGGCAGATGCCAGCCACTAGGGCAGACTTTTTTAGCATCGTCAAATTTATACAAATAGCCGTATTCATTTGGCTTTTTCGTTGATTTGTAATCTATTCCGTCAGCAATATACTTCATATTTTCGGCCAGCCAAATTTGATTGCCGATTTCTACTGTCTTATATTTATTGCCATCGCGGCGGTCAGTAAAAATATTCAGTTTACCACTTTCTTCGGCGTCTTTAATACAACGCACCGAAAGAAAATCTGTGCCCTCACTGTTGCAGCTTTTGGCCGAAACGCTACCTTGCGCTATGGTCATGGAGTAGGCGTCATTATTTCCCTCTTTGCTGCACTTGCTAACCGTCCAAAAGTAGGCTGCTGAGCCAAAAGAAGCAAAGTTATCAGCTTTAAAAGCGCCGGCCGGCAGAGCCGAAAAACCGGAGCCGTTTTTGCCGCCTTTCCAGCTACTGGCCCGGAGATTTTCGGAGCCTTCCTGCCCTTCGCCGACATGGACTAGAAGACGGCTAAATTCCACTTTCGAGGGCAAATGAAAGCCAGCGGGGCACACTTTTTGGGCATCGGCCCAGCTATATAGGCAGCCATAATTCTTTACGGAAGCGCCATGTTTGGCGTCCGAGCGGCAAGCTATATCATCGGCAATGTACTTTACATTTTCGGCAAACCAAATCTGGTTACCTATTTGCACGGTTTTGTAGGTCGTGCCGTCGCGACTATCAGTAAATGAGCCGTATTCCTGGGCCAAGGCCGGCGATGCCGTTAGCAGTAAAAGAAAGACAGCTGATTTTAACCACAAATGATACATATAACCCTCCTTACAGAATATAAATAAACGCAGCAGCGATGCGATTAAACAGTGTAAAGATGCGCTGAATCGCATCCTCCCGTGCGTTAATATATTGGCAAATAATTTTCAAGGCATTTGACATAAAATTGCCTAGGGCAGACACTTTATCTCCTGATCTAAAGCGGGCGTAAGGTCGTAACCAAGTTTTTCCGAGAGCTTATTGGCATCTTTCTTAATACGCTCTGCCAACTTATCCAAGCTCTCTGCCCCATCTTTGGCGGCAATAACAATCACATTGGTGCTCTCTTTTGCATGAAAGCAGCGAGCCTCACTAAAAGCTACCAAAAGTTCGCGCCTTAGCTCGCGATCTTCCTCCGCCGAGTTGCCGGCAATATTAGCCACTAAAAGGCCGCCCGCCGCCAGGTCATTTTTCACCAGAGCAAAAAAGTCCGCTCCTCTTAGAGCCGCCGGAATACCTTCGGCATCGTAGGCATCAATGGCAATCAGCTTATAGCGCCCGCTATTTTCCGGCCGCTCTATGGTACGGCGGCCGTCCTCTTCCAGGGCAATTAGGCGGCTATCACGCGGCAAAAAAAAAGTATTTATAAGCCAGCGTAATTACCTGGCCATCTATATCCACGGCAAAAATTTGCGCTTTGGGAAAAGTGCGCCACAAAAGGCGCGGATAGGCCCCGCCGCCCAGGCCGATAACTAAAAAGCTGCTCCCGTCTTCGGGCTCTAAAAGCGGCAACGCCAGCCCCATCAGGCGGATATATTCCATGGGCACAGCGTCGGGATTTTTGGGGTCTATCATGCTCTGGTCATCGCCATTTAAGGTGCCAAAGCGCAAATAGCGATAGCCGCCGTCATCGATAACAAAGATTCGCTCGTTATATTTTGAGGGCACATCAGCCAGTATTTTGGTCTTTTGCGAGCAGGAAGTTCCGGCAAGACATAGCAAAAGTGCTAATAAAATGCGAAATAACGACATGTTACTTTCTCTATTCTCAAAAATTACCATGCGGCCGTTTTTTCACTTAATTATCTGTCAGCGGTTCCAGCCGCAGTTCCGCAGCTTCCAATTCCTCGGCATGCTTTTTAGTGTGGGTAGCCATAATAATGCCAATTCCCTTGGCAGTAAGTTTTTGCAGCATGGTAATTAAACGGGCCTCGTTTTGGCTATCCAGCGCTGTTGCCGGCTCATCAAGCAAGAGAAAATCCGGCTCTTGCAGGAGAGCGCGGGCTAAAAGCATCATGCGCTGCTCACCGCCGCTGAGCGCAGTACACTCTTTTTTAGCCAGGTGTTTTATATCCAACTCATCAATCACGGCGGCGAGACGTTTTATATCTTCTCCGGTAGGCCAGCGCCATAATGGCACATAGGGTGCCCGGCCCATCAAAATGCTCTCCTCCACGGTAAAAGGCAAAAACGGAGCATAGAGTTGGGGCATATAACAAAGATGCTGCGCCCGCTCACGCACCGAAAAAGCCGCAAGATCTCGCCCATCAAGAGCCATCTGTCCGGAGAGCGGCGTAAGGAGCCCCATGAGAGTCTTTAAAAGTGTGCTTTTGCCCACTCCGTTGGGCCCCATAAGAGCCACTATTTTACCTTTTTGCAAAGAAAAGCTAATATTTTCCTGAACTTTGCGCTCGCCATAGCCTATAGAAAGATTTTTTATACTAAGTTCCATCTTTTATGCACCCACCCTATAAATTCGAGCCGGTGGGAGGGCCGTCGGGGCGCTGCCAGACAATAATCACTTAATAATAATGCGTTGATGTTTTTTCTTGCCGGCCCGTAAAATAATCTCACCGCCTAAAATATCGGCGGAAAGCGGCGCTAGGCCGTCTTCAATGCGCTCTTCGTTGATATAAGCACCGCCGCCCTGAATGAGGCGCCGGGCCGCACCCTTGGATTCACAGAGGCCGGCCAGCACAAAGAGATCAACAGCGTTTAACTCGGCAGCAAGATCCGCTTTACTTAGCTCGGTAGTGGGAATTTGCGCCTGCCCGGCACTGGCATCGCGCGGGATATTCGAGCTCGGCAAAATATCGGCCGGAATACTCCGCGCGCCAAAGGCCTGCCAAGTGGCAAAGAGAGCCTCTTTGGCCTTTTCGTAGCCGTGAATAAAGGCGGTGGCTTCATAAGCCAAAATGGTTTTCACCGGGTTCAGCTGCTCGGCGGTGAGCTTTTCGCAAGCTTCAATTTCCTCAATGGGTAAATAGGTAAAGAGCTTGGTATAACGCAGCACATCGCGATCATCGGAATTTACCCAGTATTGGAAATAATCATAAGGCGAGGTGCGGTTTTCATCCAGCCAGAGCGCCCCGGCCACCGTCTTGCCCATTTTTTGCCCGGTGGCGGTGGTGATGAGCTTAAAGGTCATGCCGTAGCCCTGCTTATCTTCCAGGCGGTGAATGAGGTCGATACCGGCCACAATGTTGCCCCATTGGTCGGCGCCGCCCATTTGCAACTGACAATTGTGATTTTTAAAGAGATACCAAAAATCATAAGCCTGCAAAAGCTGGTAATTAAACTCGATAAAGGAGAGCCCGCGCTCGAGGCGCATTTTGTAAGACTCGGCGGTGAGCATGCGGTTGACACTGAAATGGCGACCGATATCGCGCAAAAAGTCGATATATTTTAGGCCGTTGAGCCAGTCGCCGTTGGCCAGGATTTTTACTTCACCTTTGCCATCTAAAAGGCGGTGCAACTGCTTGCCGATGCCGTCTATATTTTTTTGCAAGCTTTCATCATCGAGCATTTTCCGCATCTCGGTTTTGCCGGAAGGGTCGCCAACCCGAGCGGTAGCCGAACCAATAAGAGCCACCGGGGCAAAACCGGCCTTCATAAAGTGGCCAAGAGCCATAATGGGAATAAGATGCCCGGCGTGCAAACTGTCGGCAGTTGGGTCAAAGCCGACATAAAGTGAGGTCTTACCAGCTGCTAAAAGCTCTTTAATGGCCTCTTCATCGGTAACGGCGTCTATAAAACCACGGCGGGTAAGTTCGTCAAACAGCATCATCTGATTATAATTCCTCTTGGCCTTAGGCAGCCAAAACTTAGGGCCTAGTAATTTAGGCGAGGCAGGAGTTTATATAATTTTCACTAAACTTGACAAGAGGCTTATTCATGTGGATAGTTATGGCCGGAGTTTGGGATAGCAAATGAAACTAACCTGCTTACATTGCGGAAAACAATTGGAACTGGCCACCGGCACGGCTAATGGCGCGGTTGTGTGCGATTGTACGCGAAATATTACTATTCCCAACCTAAAGAAAACCGCTATACGCCCAAATGCCAGAGCGGCTGAAAGGGCTCTGCGGCGCGCATTTTTATCGGCCGGCATGATTAATAATCGCTGGCAAATTGCCTTATTCCTGGCTGTTGCCACTATTTTTGTGCCTCCGCTAGCAATTGCTTCTATTGCCGTTGCAATTGCCGTATTACGCGATAAAGCCGGTTCCTTGGCCCGCTATGCCGGCCATCGCCAGGCTTTAATAGCCATTTTTCTGGCAATTTTTAATGCCATTCTTTCTTTATCCGGCGCTTATTATTTTTATAATGATCAGGTAATGAAAAATCGCCAGTATGTGCAAAAATCAGCCGCTCGCGATTTGCGAGCCCTGGCAGCAAGTGAAAATTCTTTTTATAGCAGCCACGGCCATTTTGGCACTTTTGATGAGATTTCCTTTATGGCCCCGGAGGGTCTTTATACTCTCTGCCTGGCCGATGAAATAAAAAAACCGCGCTCTGCTCTTCTAAAAACTGTTAATAACTGCCCGGATGAAAGTCTCCTTGAAGATGATCACTTCACAGCCGTGGCTGTAGCCAATCTCGATGGCGATGACACACTGGATATTTGGGCTGTAAACGAAGACGGCGTGGTAACCAACCTGCAAAACGATCTGGAAGATTAGCTTTTATTTCAGCAATATTGGTATTTCCATAATATCAAGTGGGTCAATAGCTTTGCCGTTATAATGCACTTCAAAATGCAGGTGTGGACCGGTTGAACGCCCGGTTGAACCAATAAGGCCAACGGTGCTCCCCTCCTCCAGCTGTTCACCGGAATTAACAAAAATAGCCGATAAATGGGAATATACCGTTGTATAACCGCCAATGTGCTCTATGGCCACCGACTGTCCATGTCCGCGAAACCAGCCGGCTCGCACAACCTTACCGGGGGCAGCGGCACAAACAATTCGCCCACTGGGCGCGGCCAAATCCATACCACGATGAAAAGTTATACGCCCGGTAAAAGGATCTTCACGATAGCCAAAAAAAGAACTGATACGCCAAACGGCCACAGGCCATTCCAAAAAAAGCTGCTTTTCTTTTGCCACAGGCAGAGCAAGCTTTTTTAACTTATCGTGTATATTATTTAAGATAAGTCGCTCTGTATGCAAAACCTTGAGTTCCGGCAAACCATATTCACTGATAACATACTGAAATTCCGCCTCAATAGTAAGCCGCAGGCGATGTAATGTTGCCACACTTAGGGGTAATGAGCTTTTTAGTGTTTTATCGACATAATTAAGGAAGCTTAACCAGTAATTATCCATATACCGCGCAGCTGTCGGTTCTTTCGCCAAACGCCTGACAGCTTTTTGAAAACGCTGTAATTCATCAAGAAAAACGTTTTCGCTCTCTGCGCCCCAGCTAGGCACTGAAGGCAAGCGGCTAATAGCAACTTCGCTGGCGCCATCTAAAGCAGCTACCTCTAAAGAAGGCAATGGCGAGAGGGAAAGTTCAAGGCGCCCCGCATGATAACGATTGGCTGCACATGATGGTAAAATAAGGAGCAGAAAAAGGAGTAAGAAACGCGGCATCAGCAGCTTTTAGAAAGTGTATCTAAGGTGCGGCAGAATTTGGATATTCATATTAAACGGAGTAAAAAGAAAAGCTAAATCAACATCAACGCCAATAGAAAAATGGCGCAGCTTGGTATAATACTCAAAGCTATAAAGCACATCAGCAGTAAGCGAATAGGGATAAGGAATAACCATGGCGTCATCAAGCCAGGTTGCTCCAAAACCGGCACCGACTTGCATGTAAATATTAGTATTGTGCCACACTGTGAAAAGTATAGCCAGGCGCAAGCCCAAGGTGGTTAAATCATTAACCAATACGTCTTCGCGCTTGCCGCTTTGATCTTCACTGTTAAGGCCATGATAAGCGCCAAAGTAAGTTTGTAGTTGCAAGGAAATAAGATTGTTTATGTCATACCCCAAATTGAGGCCGAAAGTTCCGCCCGGAGCATAACGATAGCTCAAGGTGCTCTCACCCGGAGCCAGGCGCATGGGGAAAATAGAAAGCCCGCCCTGAAGCCCCATATAAAAACCACGTTGTACAGGATTCAAGCCGGCGCGTACATCTCTGCCGGAAAGGCGGCGTTGTTTTTTAGTTTGCTCTTTGTCAGCTTCAGCAGCAGCGCTACTATCGGTAGCAGCAGCGGATTCATCATTGGTAACCTGACCTTCCGCCTGAGCCGCTGCCGGCTCTTCCTCTGCCGCCCAAACAGTTGGCGCAAAAGCTGTTGTCAGTAACAAAGCACCGGAAAAAAGAGAGAAGAAATAAGACCGCCTTTTACAAGTCATTGTTAACATCCTCATTATATGCCACCCGGTAACCGCATTGGTTCCAAGTGTGCTCAACAGATTTACCCGTTATTGGCCCGCGGTGCAAGCCATTTGTGCTACATTTCATTTATTATCGTTATATTAAACTCTCCATAGCCTCCTCGTTTGCTTTAAGGAGCAGAGAGACCTCCAAACTATTTTCGAGATTTTTACTAATATTTACAGCAAGTTGAGCCTTTTTCAGCTTTACAAGGCCAGGTGCCAAAATAATAAGTGCAAGTGAGAGCGGATTTTCACTCGGCACGTTAATAGAGCTATATTTAACGTTAAAAGATATATTTGTATTTTCATTATCGGTAGTTACAAGAGAAGTATCCACGGTTACTAATGTGGGTGCCAGGGCTGCCGATAGCTCCTTGCTTAAAAGAACAAAAAAATCGCTCACAATCTGTCTCGGAGCTTTTACCGGCGGAAGCGCTTCGTTTATTTTCACTTTAACCTTGCCGCCATCATCATTGGGCCAGCACTCGCGCAGAAGGTCATTAGCTTGCCAGATTGTTGGCTCGGCGGCTGGCGAATCGGGTAGCCCATTTTTTTGCAAATAGCCGATTATCACCTCTTTGGCGTAGGCGGTGCTAATTTTTTGTGCCTGAGCAAATTTTTGCAATTCAGTGCTTAAAAAGCCCATTAGCTTTTGCCAAAGTTCAAGCTCCTCGGATGAATAATTTCTCGATGATTTTATTAGGAAAATTCCTTCTAGCTTATCTTCGGTGAGCAGCGGACAGATTAAGGTGGCATCGAGAGCCGACATACTAGCAATAAGTTGTGATATCTCCGATAGTTCCTGAGTGATATTTATGTCATCTGCCGCGTGAATAGTCAGTAATTCGGCCCGTTTTTGCAAAAAAGGCCCGTTAATAATTTCCTGCTGGGCCCAAATTTTAGCCAAAATAGCGGCACCATTTTGTTCTGTAATGGCCGGCGGATATTCACCACCGCTGCTTTCAAGTAACGAAAATGCATGTGAATCATCATCACTTATAACATAAAAAGCCGTCTTTTCCGCAACTTGCAACGCCGTGAGCTCATGGGACAAAGCAGCGATAAATTCCCGCGGCTCGTTTATGCCTTGCAGCTTGTCTTTGCAATTTGCTATTTTATCTTTAAAATCAACAAGCT
Source organism: Deltaproteobacteria bacterium (assembly GCA_016283195.1). Classification (GTDB taxonomy): domain Bacteria; phylum JAEEML01; class JAEEML01; order JAEEML01; family JAEEML01; genus JAEEML01. The sequence goes on from JAEEML010000162.1 coordinate 30,272, forward strand.
CCGGGCTTAGAAGGTTGGAAATAAAACTTTCCAGCCAAGGGCGGATACTCTCAAAACAAAGCACGGTTACAAAACTGGCCGACAAAGCGTAAAAAAACCATTTGCCAAAAGGAATACCGGCCCATAATATGGCCAGCGAGTAAATGAGATTGATTATAAGAGCTATAGCGAGAATAGAAATAGCCCGTGGCAACCAGCTTTTAAAATCCACCTGCCACGATTTCTGCACGGCAATATACAAAACATAAGAATAGAGAGCCAAAAGGACAGCCATAAGGGCCCAAAAACCATCTCCCAATGGCATGGAAAGCAAAATAGCGCAAATAGCAAAAAGCACAGTAGCGAGGCAAAATAGATGCACAGTATTGCGGCTATAAGAATTGGAAAGCGCGGCATGATATCTAAAGAGGTGCAAAATATACCCCACAGCCACCAAAGCTAAAAGAGCCGCCGCCAAATAAAAAGCCGCATATTCTTTGAGCGGAGTAGTTAGCAAAACAGCAAACAAAACCGCGCCGCCGGCATCGGCCGCCAGCAATCTAAGACGCTCCTTTTGTGAAGCAAAACCAAATAAATTCAAAAAGGTAAAATGTAATGACAAAGGCAGAAACAGAGAAGCGCCAAAAGCAAAAACACCTAAAGATTCATCGGAAAGAAGGTCATAAAAACGCCCGCCGGCATAAAGAGCCATATTGAGCATAAAAAGAGAAAAACCGGCTCTGCGCTTGGTTTGAATGCCATGAATTGCCACATTAAGTCCAAAAACAATAGATAATATGGCTAACAGCAAAATCATGACAGAACTGAGCGTCATTATATAACCTCCGAGAATATATAGTTATTTGGCCTGCATTGTCACACTGTATTTAATTGTTTTTATGTGTGAGCACTGCCAATTGCCAGTGGCTATTTTTATATGAAAATTGCAGTAGAGTCCACCACATTTCAGGTAGCGCGAAAGCTGGGTGGTTTTGTAATATGTCCATGATTTCTCGTTGGTTACACTTCCGCTTTGCAAATCGTAAGCGGCAGTTTGCCAATTATAAAAATAAATTTGCGCTCCTTCGGCTCCCACCCCGTAACAACTGTCGTAGCCGTAAACCGCCAATTCCAAAGAGGCGGCACAATCATATAACACATTGTTAATATTGAAACTTGCCTCTAAAGCACCGGAAGTTAAAACAGTTGGCCCCAAAAGGATCCAACCTTCTCCTTCGGCTTCATCAGGTAATTCGATGGAACCGCTGGTCTTAAGCTCTGAGCTGTCGCCGCTATAATAGCCACCGGAGATAGTATAATTTGAGCAGAGCTCTTTACCCACATCCGGATCGGCCCAAGGCCCGGAAGTCGGGCACCACTCATCAACAAAGCCATCACGCCTACAAGCCTGCTTATTGGGTGAACATTCAGAATCGCAGTAGCAATTAATATTGGCGGCAGAAGGAGACGGGCAGCCGCTGGCACCGGCAAAATTACAGCCGGCATCGCAAAAAAGTGTGTAATCACATTCACATTCATCAGCGCAATCAGGGTCAACTCCGGGAACACACCAACCGTCGCAATAACTATCGGCCATACACATTTGCTGTGTTTTGCAATCGGCATCGCAGGCACATTTTTCGGCACTTTGATGAGCTGCCGGCTCACAAACATTGGGCACATAATCACATGAGCAAACGCACTCTCCTTCTATACATTCAAAATTCGGCTCACAAGCTTGCGCCGGGCCTAAATCAGCGCATTTATCAATGTCATATTGCCCACATTCCTGATAATGGCGCCCATCGGCCGTGCAAGTTTTGGTCTGGCACTCATCCGTGCAAAGGTCGAGTGGAGCACATTCACCCAGAGAGCAACTTTCATCAAGTGGGCATGGATTATAAGACCAATCCAGACAAGGGTCGCTATCGACATTGGCACAAATGCGAAAGCCGTTGTTATAACACTCGCGCTGCCCTTCTACACTGCATTCATTGACACATTCCGGATCACAGCGGCCGTTGCTGCAATATTCGCCGTAGGGGCAATAGATTATCGGCCCAAATTCCGAGCAGGGGTCGTTATCATACTGCCCACAAACACGGTAACCGTTACCTTCACAAATAGCTTGATCCGAAAAGCAGTCATCATAGCATTTTTCCGGCAAAGTACAGCTGGAGCCGCTACAAACTGTATTGCCAACACAGGGCTGGCTTTCCTGCCATTCCAGACAACCGTTTTCCTTATTTACAAGACACATCTCCACACTGTTGGAAGTTGGGGAGCAACGCTTGGAACCGGCAGTACATTTATCCTGACAATCAGCACACTCGCCGCCCCTACAGTAGGTGCCGGCTTTGCATGGGGTAACGCTCCCCCATTTTAAAACAGTATCCACATATTCGCAGACTTCATAACCGTTAACTTCGGTATCACAACGTTTTTTTCCCCTTTTACAGGCATCATCGCCGGTGCCCAGGCAATAGCCTTCGGAACAGGCACTGCCTTCCGGACAGGAAGTTGCCTCTTTAGGCCACTCCAGACAAATATCATCGTTGTAATTATCGCATATAATATAGCCATTAGTATTATCAACACACTTACGCTCACCGGCATAACATTCATCCCGGCAAGAGAGAGCAACCTCCTCATCGCAAGCGGTGAAAAACGGCATAGCAAGCAGCAAAAATGCGGTAAGCCATGCTATCTTGTATATTCTACCAAACATTTTATCATCCCATGGTTACACCCTAGGCACAAAAAACCGCTCCGATTATATGTGCTTTTCCCAGATTTGACAATATTAGCAGACAAATTTACTCTTTTGCAGACTATTTAATAGCCGTTAGCTTGACAGCTTTTGCCAATGAATGTTACAGAAAAGGTTGGTTTAGTGGCGCTACAGGCTGTTTCCTGGCGCAAGCTCTAAGGAGTAGAACATGAAAATTCGGCTAAACACCGCAAAATTATTAACAGTATTTAGTCTTGGCGGTGCTTTTCTGGCTTCTTCCTGCGGACCGGTGGCCAGTCTCTCATATATGAGCAAGGCCAACGTGAGTATTGAACTGGCCAAAAGTGCCGGCGCCGATACGCTGGCTATTTATGAGTACACCACGGCTGTTGCGTACTATCAAAAGGCCCAGGAAGAAAATGGTTATTCGGATTTTGTAGCGGCGGAAAAATACGCCAAAATTGCCCATGAACAGGCCATGGTGGCCAGAGAGAGAGCCGAGGCTCTTTCAACAATTCCTAATTAATTAACTTCTTTCATGGAATAAGCGATGGAATACATGAAGAACAAACTTGCAATTCTTATGAGTGTGGCCATCACGGCGCTTTTAGCGACTGCTTGCTCTACCAGCGGCCAAATGCAGGGAACTATTCCGGCCATAGAAAAAAAGATTTCCCAAGCCCGCGAGCGCGGTTCATATCGCTGCGCCCCGCGTGAACTGGCTATGGCCGAAGCACACCTCGAATTTATGAAATATGAGATGAAGGCCGGCGATTTCGTGCGTGCCACTACACACATGAATGAATCTTCGGCCGCTATTGACCGGGCACTTGAAATTACCGACCCGGACAAATGCGTTGATAAGACCGTCACAATTCATCGCCCGCAAAAAACGGTGGTGGCCGATACTGATGGTGACGGCATTTTGGATGATATTGATGTTTGCCCCGATGATCCCGAAGATCCCGATGGCTTCCAAGATGATGACGGTTGTCCCGACCTGGATAACGATGTTGATGCCATTCTCGATGAAGAGGATGCCTGCCCGATTGAAGTCGGCGTGCCCAATAAAGACCCGGCTAAACATGGTTGCCCGATTCGCGATAGCGATGGTGACGGTATGCTCGATGATGTCGATAAATGCCCGGACGATCCCGAAGATCATGATGGCTTCCAAGATGAAGACGGTTGTCCCGATCCCGATAACGATGGCGATGGCGTTTCCGATGTCAACGACAAGTGCCCGAACGATCCCGAAGACAAAGACGGCTTCAGCGATGAAGACGGCTGTCCCGATCCCGATAATGATCAAGACGGCGTGCCGGATAAAGATGATAAGTGCCCGATTGAAGCCGGCCCGGCCTCTAACCTCGGTTGCCCGATTACCGATAAAGATAACGATGGCGTACCCGATGCTATAGATGCCTGCCCGGATGTGCCAGGTATTCCGTCACCTGTGGCTTCCAAAAATGGTTGTCCGCGGCGCGTCTTGGTTATCAAGACCAAAGATAAGATTGAAATTAAACAGCAAATTCAGTTTGCTACCGGTAGCGCCAAGATCATCGGCAATATCTCCTTCGAGATTATCCGCCAGGTTAACGAAGTGCTGAAGGCCAACCCGGAGATCAAGGTAGTCATCGAAGGCCATACCGATAACCGTGGCAATGCTGAGTTTAACCGCAAACTCTCCGATCAGCGCGCCAATGCCATCATGAAGAAACTGATACAAGACGGCGTTGATCCGGCGAGACTCAGTGCTATCGGTTATGGTAAGACAAAACCGATTAAGTCCAACAACACTGCCGCCGGCCGTGCTGCCAACCGCCGTGTTGAGTTCAAGATTGTGGACGAAGACGGTTCAAATGCTACCCCTCAAGATTTCCC
>JAEEML010000163.1 GCA_016283195.1 Deltaproteobacteria bacterium
AGCAGAACTTGGCGCAACCGGAGCTACAGTTTGCACCGGGACGGTAGCCATGACCGGAGCCTGTTCGGCAGTAGGCTCAGGGCGCACCAGCAGGGAATCATCGGAAAAAGATGAATTGCCGGCAGGAGCGGCTGGGGCCTCATCGTCAGGCGGGGCAAAATCATTAGTGAGCTCCAAAGCTTGGGATGGATCAACGGCAAAATCTAGGTCGCTACCGCCATCTGGTGCTAAGGAGGTTGGTTCTATAAGAGTAGCGCTACTGTCTTCGGCCGTAGTACCAATGGTGTCTAAGAGATCCGGTGTGCTGTCAATGAGATCGCCTGCGGCATCTGAAGTTAAATCAATGTCTTCGGCCGGTAAATCGGGCAAATCTATTGAGGCATCAATAGCCGGAGCTGGGGAAGGAGCAGGTGCCGGTTCCGGGGTTATCATGGTTAAAGTATCGGCCTTGGGCATTTCCGGCGGTGGTGGCAAGGGAACTTCCGGCAAGGGTAAATCACTGATAAAAGATGGAGCCTTTTTCGGCATATCCGGCAAAGCTATGGTATCGGAATTAGCAAATTCAAAGCTTTTGTTGCCTGCCGGAGGAATTGTCGGGATCTTAGTTTCATCTAAGAGAGAGGTGTCCTTGTCTAAGCCGGCAATGGCTCCCAAATCCGGGAGAGCAATCGGTGCTTCTTCCGGAGCCTTAGTCATAGCCGGAGCCGGTGGTGGCGGCGGAGCAATTGGCACAAAATCCGGGAGAGCAATCGGTGCTTCTTCCGGCGCTTGTACCTGTGCCGGAGCGGGTGGCGGCGGCGGAGCAATTGGCGCAAAATCAGGCAAGGCAATCGGAGCCTCTTCCTGTGCCTTAGGCGCAGCCGGAGCCGGTGGCGGCGGCGGGGGAGCAATCGGCGCAAAATCAGGTAAAGCAATTGGCGCCTCTTCCGGAGCCTTAGCTATAGCCGGAGCCGGTGGCGGCGGCGGAGCAATTGGCGCAAAATCAGGCAAAGCAATTGGCGCTTCTTCCGGCGCTTTAGCCATAGCCGGAGCCGGCGGCGGAGCAGATAGATCAGGTAATTCTATTGGAGCATTGGCAATTGGCGGCATTAGCGGATTATCGGCCATACCGGCGCCCATTTCCGGCAATAGAGCGGCATCAAATGATGAATCAATATCACTTGATAAATCGCTGTCGGCTTGGTCACTGCCGCTGGCGGCAAACGGTGCAAAGCCCATTTCCGGAAAAAGCACCTCTTCATTGTTTTTTACTGTCGGCACAACAGGAGCCGAAGGAACAATCGGTGCCGAGGGCATTACCGGTGCCGCCGGCATAGTAGGTGCCGCCGAACCCAGTGGGGCAATGTCCAGCGATGGCAAATCAAAATGGGCTTCAGGCTTTAAAATTTCGGTTGGTAAACGCCGAGCCTGCTTAATTTCGGCCGCACTTGGCGGTAAAATATCACTTAAATCCGGCAACTCAATGGCATTATCATTTTTTTGTATCGGTGCCCCGCAAAACGGACAATGGGTTGGCGTGATAGCGGCAGCCGGCAACTGTTGTTTGCACTTGGAACATTGCATTGTTTTGGCCTTTTTATTTGTTGTAATATTCTATTTCCACTTTTTCTAAAACAACATCATTTATAGGGCGATCACCAGGAAGAGTAGGAACATTAGCTATCCGGCTGACAACCTCTAAACCCTCGATAATTTTGCCAAATACGGCATGATGATCATCGAGCCACGGAGTGGCTACCTCGGTGATAAAAAATTGTGAGCCGTTGCTGGATGGGCCGGCATTGGCCATAGAGAGCACACCGGGGCCATCATGGCGCAGAGCTTTGTTAAATTCATCGCCAAAGCGATAACCCGGGCCACCGCGGCCGTTACCGAGAGGATCGCCGCCCTGGATCATAAATTCCGGAATAACACGGTGAAAAATGGTGCCATCATAGAGTGGGCGGTTGGTCTTTTCGCCGGTTTTGGGATCTTCCCAGGCGATTTTCCCCTGAGCCAGGCCGATAAAATTAGAGACTGTGCGCGGGGCATCGTGGCAGAATAGCTCGGCTGTCATGTCGCCGAGGTTAGTATGAAAATGGGCTCTAATACCTTGATTAGAGGCAAATTCTTCAACATATGGAGGCTCGTTACCGGTGAATTGTGGACCCTTTTTCCCAAATATTCCCATTAGTTACTCCTTAATACCCCTAGCTGGCTATTGGGGCCGATTATTTTAGCCGCCTGTTTGCGGTGGCGAATAAAGGCAATTAAATTTACACAAAATACCAGGCCCAGAACAGAAAAAACAATCGCGTATGGCAGGCGGTTTTCTCCCGGCTTCTGGCCAACTTGGATAAAACGTACGTTGTCACCCACGTTAAAGAGGTACTTTGTGCGGTAAAAATCGAGCAAAGAATTAAAGCTGCGGTCTATGCGGGCATCAACTACGCGGCCGCTGACTTTAACTTCCTGCATTGGTTCATATTTTTTGCCTTCTTCGGCTTCCAGAAAAACTCGGCTGCCTGCCAGGTGAAAATAATGATACTCGCGAATATTGGGGTTTAAATTGCGCATTCTTTTTACGGAAGCTGCTCTGTGGTCGGTTACCCCTTCGATAGTTACAAAATCATTATGGTGCAATTTGTTAATATCGAGAGCATCGGCAGCCCCCAAAGCCAGAGGCTGGCGAACCGGGGCAAAGTGGTAGGCCAGCTCATCGCGCGTATCCAGCACAAAATAGGCTGAAAGAAGGCAAAAAGAAAACATAATCAACAAGTTAAAGCGCTCACGCTGGCGGTGACGACGAAATTTGCGAATCTTTTGATAGAGCTCTTCGTCATTGGCATTTTTGGCGGCTTCTTCCAAACTATCAAGATCCGCCACCAAGCGTTGATTACCAAAATAATCAAAATCTTTAAGAGAATGCACTTTCTTTTGGCTCATAAAACTGCCTTACCTAAAGCGCCAATAGTCATGGCGATGCCAGAGAATAGCGGAAACAGAAGGAGTTTTAAAGGAATTTTTTTTATCTGCAACATGGTGACCAATTTAGCTTTTTTTATAACATTTTCCCACGATGGTAAGGCAGGAATAGCCGCCGGCGCAATGTTCATCCTTTTCGCAGCCGCAGCTACCGATAGACGAGTCTGCATCTTTATTGCATTTATGGCCAAGTGTTTCTGCGCAATCTTCATCTTTTTGGCAACCGCAAACGCGATATGGATCATCGCGCTCTACTGTGAGGCATAGCTTACCGGCATTATTTCCGGCGCATTGCTCATTTGTGAGGCAGACGTTGCAAGTTTTCCAGGTCGGATCGCAAACTGTAAAGCCCGGATTATTGGTACAATCGCTATCGGTGCGGCACTCTATGCAGCTGCCGGCCTGGCAATACTTATGATAGGCATCATTCCGCGGGCAATCATCGGCCGTATCGCAGGCCGAGTGGTAACAAAGATGGCCTGAGCAAATGTAGTCGCCGGCTTCTCCGCCGTGGAAGGAGGCACAATTAGCGGCATTTTTACACTCAAAAGTGCAAAAGTTCTTCTCGGCGTTGGCGTTTGTGATGCTGCAAAAATAGTCAAAATTATCTCTTATATTGCAATCGAGATAATCCAGGCAAGGCTCGGAAACGGCAGCTTTATAGGCCCTGAAAGAGCTATCCAAATAGCAGTATTTATTGCACTTTGTTCTTGGATAAGCCACTTTGTTGCACTCGCTGCCTGTGGTGCAGGCTACACCGTTTTCGGCCTTTATATTTATTTCATAGGTGCTGGGAGTGTCAGCGGTGACATCGGTTAAGATAGCATTTAGGTCCTTGGAACCATCGTATTCCAGGGCCAGGGAAAATCTGGATACCATAAAGAGCAGGGGCTTTGAAGCCGGCCATTTGAGTGCGCGAAAAGTGATGAGTAGATTACATTCTTTGGTGAATTTTGTGTCTGTGCAGGTCTCTTTGCCGCTTGCATCAGTGGTGCAATTTGCCGGTATTTGTTTGCCTTTTTGGCAAAGTTCCCAATCAGCTATATCGAAGCTGCCGCCATCTAAAATACGTCCGCTGGCGGGGTCTAAAAGTGAGCCGATGAAGTAGAGCGAGGAAGAGCCGGTGACAGTGATTTCCACATCAATCACCGAGTCGCTGGAGCTATCTACCTCAATTTGATAAAAATCGCCTTCGCCCTTATTGCAAACCTTAAGATTTTTTTGCTCAAAGGATTCACCGGGCTTTATTTTAATAGCGTAAGGTGCCAGAAAATTATCATTATTTTGCGTAGTTTCGGCAACTGCTTCCAGCAGATCATCATCGCCACCGCAGTGCTCGGCAATCTCTGCCTCCGACGTGCAATAGCGGGTAATGTCAAAATTCTGATCATCTCTGGTGATGGTGCATCTGGGTGAATTTTCTTTAAAAATAGCACAATCATTATTTGTAAGGCATTCACCCCATACGCATTTTTTGCTATCAGGGGCGCAGGAGAGCTCCACATAATGGCAATCATCATTCGTTTGGCAATATGTGGTACAAACACCGCCTAAATAGATGTTGCAATATTTCCCGGTGTCGCATTCTTCATCGCTGGAGCAAGTCGGTATGCCGGTGACAGTTAGAGTGTAGGGCACGCCATGCGAAGTTGATACTTTATAGCCAAAAGCGGCAATGTAATATTCTCCGGGCGCCAGTGATAAATCCTCAATAATTTCCGGGTTATTATAGTAAGTACTGGCCAGTTCCTCCTCATCTTCGTCTAAAATGTATAAATCCAGGTCATCGGCTTCGTCGAAGGAAAGAGTCACGGTGTAGATGGTGGCAATATCCACGGTTAATTTGTACATCATAACGCCGTCATAACAAATATAACCACTGTGACTAAAATTGGTGCCATCGGTTATATTGATGGCATTTTCAAAAGTTTCATAATCCTTAGAACACTTGGAAGAGGTGGGAGCAGGGGGAGCCGGAATGTTCGGTGGCCGCTTGATTTCGTCTTCGGGATGGTGACAAGCGGAGGCTAATAAGGAAAAAACAAAAGCAAGCGCTATGTATTTATTTTTGAACATAATTTATTGACTCCGATAAAATGGCGCAAAGAAAACGCGCAAACAAGCTGGTTATAGCCTTTTTTGTTAAAAGCTACAATGACAATTATCTAATTAAAGAGGTGAAAAAAATCTGAAAAAATAGCTTGACTTGGTAAAAGAACTTCACTAGAAGGAGTTTCGGCGCCCAGATGGCGGAACTGGTAGACGCGCACGGTTCAGGTCCGTGTTCCTCACGGAATGGGAGTTCGATTCTCCCTCTGGGCACCATTTAATTTGTTCCTCTCTTTTTTATTCAAAGGAAAATCACCCATGGAAGCGGAAAAAACTTTGACCTCTGATGAAGCGTCAATGGCAAAAAGTTCTAATTTCATTAAGGAAATAATAGCAGAAGATTTAAAGGCCGGGAAAAACGGCGGGCAGATTGTCACCAGATTTCCCCCTGAGCCCAACGGCTATTTGCACATCGGCCATGCCAAAGCTTTTTGCCTCGATTTTGGCCTGGCTAAAGAATTTGGCGGCCATTGCAACCTGCGCCTCGATGATACCAACCCCACCAAAGAAGATACCGAGTATGTGGATGCTATTAAAGAGGATATTCACTGGCTGGGCTTTGATTGGGGCGACCATGAGTATTTTGCCTCCGACTATTTTGAGCAGCTTTATGAATGGGCTATCTATTTGATTAAGCAGGGCAAAGCTTATGTGGATGATTCCACTGCCGAGGAGATCAAAGCCAGCCGTGGTACCCTCACTGAGCCGGGCAAACCCAGTAAATACCGCGATCGCTCAGTGGAGGAAAATCTGGATCTCTTTACCAGAATGCGGGCCGGCGAATTTGCTGATGGATCCAAGGTGCTAAGGGCCAAAATTGACATGGCTTCGCCCAATATTAACCTGCGTGACCCCACCATGTACCGCATTCGCCGCTTTCACCACCACCGCACCGGCGACAAATGGTGCATTTATCCTATGTATGATTTTGCTCATGGCCAGAGCGATGCCATTGAAGGCGTGACGCACTCCATCTGTACTCTGGAATTTGAAATTCACCGCCCGCTTTACGACTGGTTTATTGCTAACTTGCCGGTGCCGGCTAAGCCGCGCCAAATTGAGTTTGCCCGCCTTAATCTCACCTATACAGTTATGAGTAAGCGTAAGCTCTTAAAACTGGTGCAAGAAAAATATGTAAATGGCTGGGATGATCCGCGGATGCCCACTATTGCCGGACTCCGCCGCCGTGGCTATACTCCTGAATCTATTAGAAATTTTGCCGAGCGCATTGGTGTGGCCAAGCGCGATTCCACGGTGGATGTAGCTCTTCTTGAGCACTGCGTGCGCGATGACCTTAATACCAAAGCGCCGCGCCTCATGGCAGTGCTCCATCCCCTAAAACTTATTATTGATAATTATCCGGAAGGGCAGGAAGAAAAGCTCACCGCTATCAATAACCCGGAAGATGAGAGCGCCGGCACCCGCGAGCTCACTTTTGGGCGCGAGCTCTTTATTGAGCGCGATGATTTTATGGAAGACCCGCCCAAAAAATATTTCCGCCTCTCTATTGGCAAAGAAGTGCGTCTGCGCTATGGCTACTATGTAACAGCTACCTCTGTTGATAAAGATGCCGAGGGCAATATCACGGCTGTGCACTGTACTTATGACCCGGCCACCAAGGGCGGCAGCTCGCCTGATGGGCGCAAAGTTAAAGGCACTATTCATTGGGTAAATGCCAAAACGGCGCTTTCAGCCGAAGTGCGCCTTTATGACCGCCTCTTTACTAAAGAAAACCCGGAAGAAGTGGCGGAAGGGGAAGACTTTACCGCCAATTTAAATCCCAATAGTCTGGAAATTCTGTCTGATGTGCTTATTGAGCCCGATTTGGCCAAAGTGCAAGTGGGCGACCATGTGCAATTTGAGCGCCAGGGCTATTTCACTTTAGATAAAGACAGCTCAAAAGAGCACCTCGTATTTAACCGCACTGTAGCGCTCAAAGATTCTTGGGCCAAGATAGCCGGGTAAGCTTGGATAAGCTTCTTCTTTCTTCCACCTCGTCAAAATAACTATATAACTATTTATAATAATTATATATTATTTCTTTTTATAAAATTGGAAAATTGCTGGGGATGAACGAATATAAGGCGGTAAGTACCTTGTTGGTGATAAACTATTAGTCTGGTGAGGTTTAATAGATGTCAGTGCACATTCGGTGATAACAAGTGCCACCAAAGCAACAATAATTTCTACCGCCGCAACCGTTTCCTGTCTCATTTTCCAAATTGTAGCATGCATGTGTTGTTGTGTTGCATCCTTGGCAAGTACCGCAATCCCTATCATATGTGCAGCCCCCGTGGTGTTCACAAGAACCAGCACCATTGCAAGAATAACCAGATGTGTTACAACCTTTACCAGTGCCGCCATATGAAACATTAGTACAGGTACCTGAGCTATTTCCATATGTGCAAGTACCGCAATCATAAGTAGTACAATAGTTATCGGAACAGTGATTACTTCTACATATAGTAGCCGCTCCTTCACTAGTATTTTTGAGATATGAATCGTAGCAATATGAACCATTAGTGGCTTTGTCTACACATAATCCGCTGCTATTGCAATATTTTCCACTGCCACATTGGTCACTTGATGTGCAATTAACACAAGCATCGCCGATACAAACGTGGTCTCCACAGCTGGAAGTGGAAGAACCGCAAACACCTTTGCCGGTGCAAGTAACAGTTGTCAAATAGCCATTTGAGCAGCTATTTGAGCCGCAGCTACTGGATACTTCCGTGCAGGTACCGACAGAACCTAGCTGATTACAAGCATATATTACTTTATTGCTGCCGTTGCATTTGTCGTCTTGATTACAGGCGTTATCACAGCAAACACCATCTACACAGTGAGAGGTATCACATATATTATTGATATCGTCACCGGCTATTATTAATCCGCTATTACAATTGTCTCCCTGGCCGCGTTGTGACACACACTGGCCTTGTTTATTGCAAAAATAGCCGGTTGCGCAATCGCTGCTGGAAGTACATTTTGTGTTGCAAACGCCACCTTTACAAGCATAGGCCTGGCATGAAATTGTGTTTGTGGTGCAAGTTCCCAAAGAATCATTTTTGTTGCAAATATGGGCCGAAACAGCATTGCCGGCGCAAGTATCAATATCGGCGCAGCTGTCATTACAGCACACACCATCCACGCAGTGGCCGGTTAAGCAAATAGAATCTATTCCATCGGTGGCTTCTTTAATCCTTCCGGCATTGCAGGTATCGCCGGCATTTAGTTTGGCAACACATATATTGGCTGAGCTGCAGTAATGGCCGGCAGAGCAATCGCTGTTTGCGGTACAGGTGGTGTTGCATTTGCCGCCGCTACAGGTAAAAGCTTCACAGGAAGTCGGCACGGTGGTGCAGGTTCCAAGTGCGCTCTGGCTATTACAAACATAGGCAACAACCGAGCTGCCCTCGCAATAATCGTTTTCATTGCACTCTTTATTGCAGCACACCCCATCGGCGCAGTGTTTGGAAGAGCACTGGTTGTCGCCGGTGCAGCTTTCCCCCTGAGCCAGGAGCAGAGCGCAAGTGTCACCGGCGCAGTAAGTGGCGCTATTGCAATTGGCATCGC
>JAEEML010000164.1 GCA_016283195.1 Deltaproteobacteria bacterium
AGCCGAAGCCAAAGCTGAAGAAGCTAAGGCGGCTGAGGAGCCCAAAGCGCCCGAGATAAAAGAGGTGGTGATTGGCGGCAAAACCTGGATGGCGGCTAACCTTGCGGTTACAGTTGATAGAGATGGCAAAAAGGTCACCTGTTATGCCGATACCACCAAAGATGCCGATTTTGTGAAAAAATACGGCTGCTTATATAAATGGGACGAAGCTAAAAATATTTGTCCGGCCGGCTGGCATCTGCCCACTAAAGCCGACTTTGAAAGCCTTTTAAAAGCCAGCGGCAGTAATAATAACAAAAAAATGCCCAACCCGGCTTTCCAGGCTTTGGTTGCCAAAGAGCCGATTTGGCAGAGCGAACACAGCGATAAAGCTACAAACAGCAGCGCCTTTGGGGCGCTCCCGGCCGGCCACTGGAACGGCACTAACTATGACCTTTTGGGCAGTTTTGGCTATTTTATGTCGGCTACCGAGTATGAAGAGGAAGAGGCAGATTGCATCTATATTCTGAATCTTGGCGAAGGCTTTGCCAATGTAATTAACGATGACAGGGCTTACGCTTACTCGGTGCGCTGTATCAAAGATTAAAAAGGCCATAAGCTGTCAGCTGGGCAGCAGCGAGGCGATTAAGCCACCGCTCTCTCTTTCTTTCTTTCTTTCTTTCTTTCTTGGGAAAAACCTCTGCCTGCGAATTATGGGCTCTGCCTTCTGAACCGCCTATGGCTTAGCCGGAGCTAGCCGCCCCGGCACCCTGCCTGAGCTCGGTAGTCAGTTGCTTTTTTATTGACATTTTGCGGAGCCCCTCCCTGTATCGTGGAGGGGCGATTTTTAATGATTTCCACTACTTGAGGAGGAGAAGTCCGCTTGGCCGGAGCGTCTGCCCGCGAAGACAAGATTCCCCTGCTTTGTCGACTATACTCGACAATTTTGCCAATTTTTGTCGACTATACTCAACAAAATTAGCCGATTATTGCGGAGTATAGTCGATAGCGATGGCTACCGTCGCTACCCCCTAAAGAAAGTCCTTCACATGGGAGTAATCTTGCACTATTATTGCGCCGTCTGGTTATGGGAATCGGACAATTGCCAATATGGAGTGAAAAAATGGCTGTAAGTTACAAAGAATTAGGTCTTGTCAATACCCGTGAAATGTTTGCCGCTGCTATCAAAGGCGGTTTTGCTGTTCCCGCTTACAATTTTAATAATATGGAGCAGCTCCAGGCTATCGTCATGGGCTGTGCCGAGTCTGATTCGCCTTTTATTTTGCAAGTTTCTTCCGGCGCTCGTAAATATGCCAATCAAACCCTTTTGCGCTATATGGCGCAAGGTGCCGTCGAGATGATGAAAGAGGTTAATCCGCATTTAAGATTTGCTCTTCACCTCGACCACGGCGATACTTTCGAGCTTTGCAAATCCTGTATCGATAACGGCTTCTCTTCCGTGATGATCGACGGCTCCAAATATAATTTTGAAGAGAATGCCGCTCTCACCAAGAAAGTGGTGGAGTACGCCCACCAATTTGATGTTACCGTTGAAGGCGAGCTCGGTGTTTTGGCCGGTATCGAAGACGAAGTTTCTTCTGAAAAATCGCACTATACCCAGCCCGAAGAGGTGGAAGCTTTTGTGGCCAAAACCGGCGTTGATTCTCTGGCTATCTCCATCGGCACTTCCCACGGCGCCATGAAGTTCACCCCTGAGCAATGCACCCGCAATGCCGACGGCGTTTTGGTGCCCCCGCCGCTGCGTTTTGATATTTTGGAAGAGATTGAAAAGCGTATTCCCGGTTTCCCGATTGTGCTTCACGGCTCTTCTTCCGTGCTGCCCAAATATGTAAAGATTATCAACAGCAACGGCGGCGCTCTGAAAGATGCCGTGGGTATCCCCGAAGAGCAACTGCGTAAGGCTGCTAAATCGGCTGTTTGCAAAATCAACATTGATTCCGATGGGCGCTTAGTGATGACCGCTATCTGCCGCCAGATTTTTGCCGAAAAACCGGCCGAGTTTGACCCGCGTAAATACTTGGGCCCGGCCCGCGAAGAGCTCAAAAAGATGATTATTGCCAAGAATGAAAACGTTCTCGGCTCTGCCGGCAAAGGCAAACTGATTTGGGGCGATAAATAACCTCTTACTCATAGGAACTATTATGAATCGTGCATGCCGAACAGGTTTATTGGTAGCGGCGCTGCTTCCAGCTTGCGCTGTTTACCATTATGAAGACCACCTGCCCGGGGAAAACGTAGTTTTTAAGGATGCGGCTGGTAGGTCCTCAGAAGGTGGCGGAGCTGATAGTGCGATAGTGGTTGAGAATAACAATCCGAGTACTGCGCCTTCTGCAGTGGAAGCGCCGGCTGCTACCGAAACCGCCGACCCCAGCGACCCCAATGCGCCTCCGGCTTGGACCAAGAAAACCTCTTTTGACGCCATTGAGCGCAGCAAGCAGGTTTATTATGGTGTAGGGCGCTTTTATTATCAGGCTCCAACCAAAAAGGAGCTCGATAAAGCGCGGGCTCAGGCTGATGAACGGGCTATCTTGGAACTAACTAAGATTGTGCGTGCTTCCACCAATATAAAAGGCGACCTGGACGGTGTGGTAATCCAGGAAACATGGCAGGACAATGCCCAGATGGCTATTTATAGTCTGGCCAAGTACACAGTTAAATAAATTTTACCGCATCTTTTGAACTTTCCTTCACGCGCTTTCTATGCTAGGAAAAAGCAGGCTTTTATTAGCCCGGCTTTTCTTATAACTAAAGAGGGTTTTTGCTGTGCTTTGTTATCGCTGTGGTTCTCATGTTCCTGACGGAGCAGCTAAGTGTATGGTGTGCGGTCAGCCGCTATCAGGTAATCGCCGGCCGGCGGCAGCTAGTGAAGATAAAGCCAAAGGGCCCGGCCCTTTGAGTGATGGAGAGCTCTTTGCCGATCGTTATTTGATTCATGAACTTATAGCTATCGGTACTATCGGCTGGCTCTATAAAGCTTAGGATCAGGACCTTGATTTAGAAGTAGCCGTTAAAATAATCTCACCCAAGCTCTTGCAAGCGCCGGAAGAACAGGAAACATTTCTTGATGCTGTGAAACGGGCGCGGAAAATACGCCATACGAATATTATCCGCATTTATGATTCCGGCAATGAAAAGGGCAATTTTTATTATACAATGCCCTTTATTAACGGCCTTTCGCTCGATAAGGTGATTTCGCGGCGCCAGGAAAACGGCTCGACGTTTGCTCCCGGCGAGCTCTATAGCCTTTTTAGCCAGCTAGCAGCTGCTATTGATGCTCTTAAGCCATACGGGCCGCTTTGTTCGGTAAAACCGGCCGGTATTTTGGTCTCGGCCAATGCTTTGCGCCTTACCGGTGTGCCGGATTACCAGGGCTTGCCCCATTTCCCTTATGTGGCGATGCAGCAAAAGCATGGTCTTTTAGGGTATTTGGCTCCCAGCGTGCAAAAAGTCGGAGAACCGGTAAATAGCTGTGCCGATATTTATTCCATGGCCGTTATTTTGGGTGAAATGCTCACCGGTTTTCGGCCCAGTGATGAGCGGGCTTCTTTTGAAAAGAGCGCTACCTCTTTGGCTGCCCCGGTGCGAGAAGCCATTATCTCAGCTCTCTTATCGGAAGAGATGAGTGCCAGTGAATTTGTAAATAGAGCTTTTCCGGAAGAGGCCGCCAGAGAGCAGGCGGCGGCTATGGCCGCGATAGATGGGCCGACGGAAGTAGATATTTCGTCGGCTGCCGGTTTGGCGGCAGAAGCAACTGTTTTGCAACCTATAGAGCCGGAAGTTCAGGCGCCTGTGGCGCCGCCGGCTCCGGCTCCTGCTCCGGCTCCTGCTCCGGTGCCTGCGCTAGAGCCTGTGGCTGAACCTGCTCCTGCCCCAATGGTTGATGAAGGCTCTATGGGTGGAGAGGAGATGGAAATCAGTGCCGATGATTTTGAAGAGGAGTTGCCGCCGGCTATTCCTACCTCTGAAGCATTGATTCCCCCGGCTCCCCCGGCTTCGCCGGCTCCGCTGTTGCCACCGGCTATCCCGGTAGTTAGCGCGGCCGCGCTTACTAAATCCAGAGAGCTGCCTTTGCCGGAATTAACGGCCGGCGAGCCGCCTAAAAAATCCCGTGGTGTTATTTATGTTATCTTGGGCATATTGCTTTTGGGTGCTATTGCCTGCGGGGCTATTTGGGCTCTTTATTACCGCCCTGTTGAAAAAGTAGCTGAAAGTAACAAAGCTCTTGATGCGGCGAGTGATACAGCTATAAGCAGTGAGACTGTGGCCCAGACACCAGAGCCGGAGGCCAAAGCCGAAAATAATCGCAATAATAGGCGGGAAGAGCGCCAGGCGCGTCAGGGGCGCGGGCAAAATCGCGGCAATAGTGCTTCCCAGGAGCGCGGCAACGAAAAGAGCGATAAAAACGAGCCGCCGGCCAAGGCTGCCAAAGAGGCGGATAAAGCTAAAGACAGCGGGGCGGCCGCTAAAAATTCGCCGGCTGATAACCAGCCGAAAGAAGAACCTAAGAGCGCTTCTAATGTTGAAACCACACCGGTAAATAATCAACCGCAGTTAGCAGGCAAAGCCCAGGTAGCCAAAGAAGATGACGCCGGACAAAATAGTGAAGCTAAAAAAGTGGTCAGCAAGAATCTCGGTGGCGGGCTGGCCGATATTTTTGGCGCTGAGGGCGGCGCGGCCGGCGGTGAAAAAGCCGGTTCCTGCCCGGCCGATATGATCTATATTCCGGCCGGCTCATTTAAAATGGGTACAGCGACAAATGATAGTATGCGCGGCTTTGACGACAAGGACTTAACCACTAAATATGTTAAGGAATTTTGTATAGATATATATGAATATCCCAATAAAGAAGGGGCCAAAGTCACCCAGAGCCTCTCTTATGGCCAGGCTTTAAAACATTGCCAGCAAAAGGGCAAACGTCTTTGCAAAGAAGAAGAATGGGAAAAGGCCTGTAAAGGGCCGAATAATTACCGCTTTCCCTATGGTAATCGCTATAATGCTACGCAGTGCAACATGACAAAAGGTGCGGCCAATGCCGGCCAGTATTCCCGCTGTAAGAGCGGTTATGGGGTGATGGATATGGCCGGTAATGTGGCAGAGTGGACATCCACCAAACTTGAGCCCGATTTGCCGGATCGCATCTATAAAGGCGGCGCTTATGGCCTTGCCGACTGGTCGGGGCGTTGTGCTTCCCGCTTTGCCGATGATCCCAATTCTCACCAAGCTATTATGGGTGTGCGCTGCTGTAAAAATGCCCTTTAAAAACCTAGCTCTTCTTTAGGAGGAAAAATGAAATTTGCTCGCCTCCGCTTTTTAGCCTCTATAGTAATAATTTTTGCTTTTTCCGCTTGTGCCGGCCGGGCAGTGTCGCCGGAACTTTTAAAAAATGCCCGCGTAACGCTCGAGCAGGGAAATCACCACCAAGCTTATAATGAACTCAAAGAGTTGGTTGATAAATACAAACTCTCTTATGAACTGGTTTCCCTCCATGTGCAGGCCGGGCTTTTGGCCCAGGATTTAGAAGGGCTTAAAAAGCAATACGACGGCGACAGCGAATGGGATTTATATGGCCGGGGTATGTGGCAGGCGGCTATCGGTGATTATATGAGCAGTATTTCCTCTTTTCAAAAGGCTTTGCTCATTAATCCCAAAGAGCCGGAGCTCTATTACCGCCTGGCCATTGCTTATCTGGAGTCCGGTAAATACCAGGAAGCACTGGAGTATTTTGCCCTGGCCGAGCGTTATGGTGTAAATAGTCCCAAGCTGCCCATAAGGCGCGCTATGGCCTATGCCGGCTTGCAAAAATATGATGAAGCCATGGCCGAGCTGGTTAAAGGCCTTACGACAGAGCTTAGCCGCGAAGATTTGCAGAAATATATTGATTATTCCTTTAATATTGTTAACAAGAGGCGGAATATTAACCAGCGTGAAATGGAAGCCATTTTGCCAATTCTCGGGCAGCTTACCACGCCGGATAGCGATATCGATAGTGTTTTGGTGCCCTTGCAAAATCTGATGCAACGCTTTCCCAATTCGGCGCTGCTCCATGCCGTTTTGGGACTCTATTATTTAAAAAGTCATGATGATGCCAAGGGTAACGAGGCCATAGACCGCGCTATTTCTTATGACCCGCAAGACCCATATCCGCCTTTAATTCTCGGTGAATATCTTTTAGAAGGGCAAAATCCCCAGGCCGCTATGCCCTATCTGAAAAAGGCCGAAGCGGCTAATCCTCTGGACATAAGAGCGGCCAAAAGTCTTCTTAATTGTGCGCGGAGCATAGGCGATCGCCAGACAGAACAAGAAATGCTCCTCCTTTTGTCGCGCCTTGACCCCTTGGAAATAGGCTATATTAAATCGCTGGCTACTTATGCTCAGGGTGAAGGTAAATTGGAACTTTCCGCTTCTTATTATCAAAAAGCCTTGCAACACGATAAACACGATTTGGCAGCTCTTTACGGACTGGCGGCCATCAGCTGGGAAAAAGCCAGAGTAGCTAAGACAGCAGCCGAAAAGAAAGAGCATATTGCTTTAGCCCGTTCTTATTTAAAGCAGCTTTTAGCTGATGCTCCGGAGCATATCCAAGGCCTGCAATTACAAAAAGCTATAGATAATTATCAAGTAAATTAAGAGCCGTTTTTTTGACCGTTTTTTTTAGAGCGGTTAGAGTCCTCCCAACATGTGGCTTGTCATAAAGGAGGACGCCATGAGCAATGTAATGAGTGAAGCCCAAGAATTAATCGAGGCTCGGCTGGCTGAGTTGGAGCCTGGTAGCCCGCGCTATGAAGTTTTGCGTTCGGCCAGAGATTTTAAGGCCGCCTGGATTGATTTGGGTGAAAAGTTAACCATGGTGCTGGAACAAAAGCTCTATGATGATTGGGGCTATAGCACCTACGAAGAATACTGCGAAGAAGAGCTCAGAATTCGTAAAGGCACAGCTTATAAACTTACCAGGAGCTATAGCTTCCTGCGCGATAATGAGCCGCAGATTTTAAGCCAAAATACTATTACCGCTACCGTGCCGCAATACGAAGTTGCCGACCTTTTGCGCCAGGCTCACGAGAGCGATAATATTGATGAAAATACTTATGAAGAGCTAAGGCAACAGGCTTTTCAGCCCGATACCACCAAAGCCTCCTTTTTGCGCCAGGTGCGCGAGGCCGACCCGGAGACTTTTAAGCCAGCCAAACCGCCGCGCCCCAATCAGGAAGCCAGAAAAGCGCTTTCTATGGCCCGCCGCCTGATGGCCGTTATGGAAAGCATCGAAGATCTCAGCGGTTCGGCTATGGATGGCATTAAGGATATCATTGTGGAGCTGGAAGAGAAGCTCTCTGTTAAGAGCAAATAATTTTCTTTTAAAAACCGCTCATACTTATCTGGAAAATATTCTGCTGAAAAAACTCACTTTTTCTCCGTTAGCCTGGCGGATGGCCAGGCTCATCTCTCTGGTGCTTTTAAAGCGCTCGGCCGGGTTTTTGGCCATAGCTTTTAAAGCAACCTTCATGAGGAGGGGGGAAATTTCTCTTTCTACCGCTGAGAGTTTGAGAGATTTTTCCAGGTGGGCAGCCATAAAACCGGCGGTATTTTCCGCCGTAAAAGGTGTGCGCCCCAAAAGCATTTCGCTAAAAAGCAGGCCCAGCTGATAAATATCGGTGCGCTCGGTAAGTTTTTGGCCCAAAATCTGCTCCGGTGCCAAAGCTATGGGGGTGCCGACAATTATGCCGTAAGCTGTGCGCGAACTCTCGGCATCAAGCTCTTTAATGGCGCCAAGGTCTAACAAAATCGGCTGGTCTTTAGCGGCCAGAATAACATTTTCCGCTTTGATATCGCGATGAATAAGGCGGGCTTTGTGCAAGGTGCCAACGGCGTCTAACAGAGTGAGCATGATAGAACTGGCTACCGGCGGAGCAAAAGATCCAATACTCGCCAGTTTTTCGGCCAGAGTGGGGCCTTCTATATAGGGCATTACATAATAAGGCTCCGGAGAATTGCCAACCGCGAGCACCTCTATGAGTGCCGGATGATGCACCTCGGAAAGAGTTTTTATTTCCAGCCAAAAGCGGCTCAGACCTATTTCACTTTCAGCCCGCTCGCTCTTTAATAATTTTACGGCCACTTTGGCGCCGCTTTCTTCGTCGGTAGCCAGATATACTTTGGACATACCGCCTTCGCCGATAAGGGCTCCAAGGCGAAAGCGGCCGCCTAAAAGCTCATTTTGCGGCGCGGTAAGCGTGGCTCCGCAATAGAGGCAGAAAGGCATATCATCTTCATTGTTTTGCCCGCATGCTTTGCAAGTAAGCATCGAATATCCTTGTGCTATTTTAATTCTGTGAGACCGCCCCAGGTGATTTGGCCGCTTTCATTCAATTTGGATATCCAAATATGCTTTACAGCTTCGTGGCGACCGGCGGAAAGCTCCAAGGTAACTTCACCCAGATTTAGGGAGACTCCAAGTTCAAGAGCTTTGGAGAGTGTAGTGCCGCTCACCGGCCCGCTCTCAATTTTGTTTAGAGCGGCTAAGAAGAGCCTGGTAGCCAGGTAACCTTCAAAGGAGGTGCTATCGGCCTCGCCGCCTTCGCTGTATTTATTTACCGCTGCATTATATTCGCGGGCGATGGGGGAGGCAGTGCGATAATCAGGTACCAACTGGCTGATAGTTATATTGAATTTTTTAACCTTAAATTCTTTTAAAAGTTCGGCCAGCGCCTCCGTGCCAACAATCGACATGGTAACAAAATGGGGATGAAAGCCGCCATCATCAAGTTGCTGCACGAGATTGGCCAGCGGATCATAGGTGGCAATAGCTATTATGGTGTCTATTTTGTCGCGTGCAGCCAAAAAAGTGGCCGCAGCGGCGGAAACATCGAGGGAATTAGCAATATAAGAGGCGCGCGGAAGTTGTTTGGGATCGCTTACGCCCAGGGCTTTTAATGCCTTATTTACGCCGATGAGTCCGCTGGTGCCAAAAGGTCCCTCTTGGTAAAAAACGGCGACCCGCTTGGGGTCGAGATGCTCATTTTGGGCTAGGTAATTAATGAGCGTTTCGAGTTCATTGCTGTAGCGCGGGCGGTAGGTATAAACCAGCTCCTCCGGCGGCACACGGTGCAAAAAATCGGCTCCGGAAAGCGGGGCAAAAAAGAGAGATTTGTTGTTTAAAACCATAGCCCTGGTTTGGGCAGTGGCCGCTGTACCGGTAACGCCCAGTATTACCGGCGGATTATCTTTAAGGAGCTTTTTCACGTTATCTTCGGCTAATTGGGCGTTGTAGCCGTCATCCAAAGCTTTTAGCTTTATTTCATAAGGCTCATTTTTTTTGTTGTATTCGCCGATAGCCGATAAAATACCTTCGCGGTAGGAAATACCGATTTCCCGGTTTAAGCCGCTTAAAGAGACGCTCATAGCCATAGCCAGCGTTTTTTTGGGGCCATTAAACTTTTTCTCTTCATCTTTAGGCATAAGGAAAAAGAAGGCACCGACCAGTACCAGCAAGATAATAACCAGCGAGCTTATTATGATAGGTGTATTACTACGTGACGGTAGTTCTACCGCGCCGCTGGCAGTACCTAAAGTCCAGGTATCGCGGCGCATACTTAAGGTGGTGCTGTGTTTGGCAAATTCTTGAAGCAGTTCATCCCAACCTGCCGGCATATTTTCGCCTTTATATAAATCATAAAGATGGTTAAGCCAGTCTTCATCGGCTGTCGGCGCCAGATTTTTCAGCTCTTCCGGGGATGAGGGAGTGTAATCCGGGCGGCCGGTAGCTATTTTTAGGCCTAACGCCGCCAGCTGGCGGGAAATTTGCTTGAAGCCTGGGCGGTTATCGGAAGCTTCGCCGAGCACTACCTTGAGCAATTTTTTGTTGTCACTGGTGGAAACAATAAAAAAATAACTTGGTTTAATATCGCCGAAGATGAGGTCATGCGTAGCCAGAACATTAATCGCCTGAGCCATTTGGTAAAAAATTTGTTCTATTTGCCAACGGGCCAGCGGGGCAGACTCGCTAAGCCATTCCATGAGGGGCTTGCCTTCAAGAAATTCTAAAACAACTATTAGCTCCAGTCCGTTTTTGGCGACATCAACCACGGCAGCCAAATTGGGGTGTGATACTTTCCCGCAGTTTAAAACAGCTTGACAAGCTTTGTCCTGCTCTCTGGCATTGGAAAATTTATGAATAATTATTTCAACTTTACGCCCAAGAGGCTGCTGCACGCCGAAATAGCGCTTTATATGGTCGTTGGAAAATTTGAGCTCTTTTAATTCGTAACTGCCAAGTAGTAAGTCCATGATACTCTCCACAAGTTCCCGAGGCGCACTATAACAAAAGGCCGATAAATTTGGCAATTGCAGAAGAATGAAGGATAAAAAGGTCCAAGATGCGGAAAGGCGGAATAAATGAGCGCGGAAATCACATAGTTTTTTGGGCAGCTTTGGCGGCTCTGGCGGCTTTCATGGCTTCCAGTTTGGCTTTAGCGGAAACATCCACGCTGTCTTTGCGCAAAGCGGCGAGCTGTGAATCGAGGTCGCCGTCTTTGAGCTCTTTGTTAAGCTGAGCTTTGGCTTCCAGATTTTTGATATTTTCGCGCACGCTGTCGAGAGCTTTCATATCGTCATCAACGCTAAGCCCTTCGAGTTGCTCTTGCACCTGAATGCGGGCTTTGGCACTGGCCATTTTGGCCAAATTGCGATCTTTCTCGTCTTTGAGTTCCTGAATTTTGGCCTGAACTTCCTGGAGAGAAGATTTAGCGGAGTCGGCATCATCGGCAGCCTGTTTTAACTGGGCAGTTAAATCGGCAATTTCAGCTTCCAATTTTTCCTGCTTTTTAATGAGGATAACGGCCAAATCATCACGACCGGAATCAACGGCTGTTTCCAAATCGCCGTTTACCTGGTCGAGGTTCTTTTGAGCATCTTTCAGGCGGGCATCGATATCATTGCGCCGGCTGATGATGGACGCTGTGGCGGTTTTTAAAGCATTATATTTTTCCACCATGGAGTTAATACTGTTTTCGTAGGCGATTTCCGGATGTTCGGCTTCTACGTTTTTAATCCATAAGCTGGTGAATCCGCGCCATAAATTTGCTAGTCTTCCAAAAAATCCCATTACTGCCTCCTATGCATAACTGCATATTGCAAAAGTCACCCTTAGATACTACTCTTTTTCCATTACTTCAAGAGATAACTAAAAAAATGTTATATTTTCCCTCCGGGCGCACATCAGGCGAATAAAAAATGACAATGAAGCTCTTCTGTGTTAGACTCCGGCAGCTCTCTTTCCTAGGCCTACAGGGAATGAAGAGTAAATACTAAGGGAGTAATAATGCTGATTTTTATTATAGAACTTATTGCCGGTATGGCGCTGCTTTATTTTGGCGGCGATTGGCTCGTGGACTCTTCCAGCCACCTGGCGCGGCGTCTTGGAGTTAAGCCTTTGGTTATCGGCCTTACCATTGTGGCTTTCGGCACATCCTGCCCGGAACTTTTGGTCTCCACCATTTCGGCTTTAAACGGGCAGGACAGCGTGGCGCTCGGCAATGTGGTGGGCAGTAATATTACCAATATTGCTTTGGTGCTGGGGCTCGTGGCTCTTTTAAAGCCGATACCGATAGAAAAAACGCTTCTCAAAAAGGAGTACCTCATCACCCTGATTGTAGCTTTTATTCTTTTGGCCTGCTGTCTCGATTTTAATGTCTCCCGCTTAGATGGCGCGCTGCTCACCCTGGGCGTGATTATTTTTACTTTCTGGGCCATTTGGGATGCTAAAAAGAACAAAGCGCCACTACCTAAAGAGGTAGCCGAACTGGCGGCCGATACCCCCGAAACTGCCGGCGAGGCTTCCTCTGCCGGCAAAGAACTGGCTAAAGATATCATCTTTTTGCTACTTGGCCTTGGCGCTTTGGTGGGCGGAGCCAAGCTTTTAGTAATTGGCGCGACAGGCGTAGCCAGAGCTCTCGGTGTTTCGGAACTGGTTATCGGCCTCACGATGGTGGCTCTCGGCACCAGTTTACCGGAATTATCCACTTCGGTAATCGGCATACTTAAAGGCGAAGACGAGATTGCCGTAGGCAATATTTTGGGCAGTAACATCTTTAATATCCTGGCTGTTATGGGCGTCTCTGCGGCTATCAGGCCGGTTGGTGTAGAAAAGATAGCTTTTTATCGTGATATTCCCATTATGATCGGCATAACCGTTCTTTTGGGCCTCTTAATGCGTCCGGGGTACAAGCTCTCTCGCTGGCGTGGCGCTCTTTTGCTAACTATTTATGCTGCTTACACCGTTTATATATATCTTCCCGGCTAGCTAATTGAATAGTCTTACCGCTTTTATTAAAATTCTCTCTTGGCCTCGGCGCTTTCCTATGATAGAAGAGAGCCTTGGATTTTTGGTGCTCTTAGCACAGTAGAGATAAACGAGGTTTTACATGAGCGAACTTACCCCCGACAGTGGTCTTCCCCAAGCAGTTCCGCCGTATGTTGACGGCGCCAGGCGTATGAGTAAGGAACAATTTTTGCAATATACCCCGCAGCCTTTCCTGCTTTTTCCCCGCTCAACGCTGTGGGATCCGCTATTGCTCCAAGTGCAAGCCAGCGGTGCCGAAGGGGCTACCAAAGTAGTTTCTTATGATGTGCAAACGGGCGGGTATTCCTTTATTTGTCCTATAAGAAAGCGCAAACAAAACGAAGATCCCCGCATTTACCTGGGGCGTGTTAGCAAGTATAACGACTTAGTTATCCCTGTTTCTTCTGTTTCTTCGCGCCATGCTTGCTTTTTGAATCCCAGTGTTTCCATGAGCGGCAAGTGGGCCATTATGGACCTCGGTTCTTCTAACGGTACTTGGGTTAACGATGAAGGTATTGCCCCAAACACGGAAACAGCTCTGGAAAGCGGTGTTTCTCTGCGTCTCGGCGGCAATCTTATTGCC
Source organism: Deltaproteobacteria bacterium (assembly GCA_016283195.1). GTDB lineage: Bacteria > JAEEML01 > JAEEML01 > JAEEML01 > JAEEML01 > JAEEML01. The sequence continues at coordinate 12,918 of JAEEML010000164.1, forward strand.
TGGTTCTTTGATGCACCGGATTTTTACCAAGTGCTTATTGATGACCAAAAATTGCAATATTACGTCAGCTACTAATCAATGCCGCAAAAACCGCCCTTAATCGGTGAAGTTGATAACTATCTGAAGTGGGAGTGGGAAAACGGACTCCGCTATGTTGAATTGCCGGAGTTTGTTCCGCCGGCGTATCCCGTAAAAATTTCCGAGCCGGCCGAAGCTCATCCTACGCCTAAAATATCGGCTTCCGCATCCGCAGTAGAAAAGAGTGTAGTGCCCCAGGAAACAGCCGAAAGCCCCATAAAAGCGGCTTTAGGCGGGCTGGCTGATACTCTTCCGCCCAAGGTGGAACGGGCTAAGTTGCCAAAATTAAATCTGCCGCAGCTGGACGCTCTTGGCGCGGATACAGTAGGGCCGCTATCTGCCGAAACAGTGGAGGCCAGAGCCAAAGCAATGGCGAAATTGCGCCATGAATGGGCGGCCTGTCGCCGCTGTGTTTTGGCTGAAAAGAGGCATAACTTTGTCTTTGGCGAAGGCAATTTTGCTCCGCGCCTTCTCTTTATCGGTGAGGGGCCGGGAGAAAACGAGGATTTGCAAGGGCGCCCATTTGTCGGCCGCGCCGGCGAGCTTTTAACTAATCTCATAAAAGCCATGGGGCTTAGGCGCGAGGCCGTTTTTATTACCAATATTGTCAAATGTCGCCCGCCAAATAATCGCGATCCGGCGCCGGAAGAAGTAGTCGCCTGCAGTGAGCTTTTAAAAAAGCAAATAAGTATTTTAAAACCTGAAGTAATAGTGGCTCTGGGGAAACCGGCTACCCACATGCTCTTAAATACCACTTTGCCAATCTCAAAACTTAGAGGAACATGGCAAAAATACGAAAATATTCCTTTAATGCCCACTTTTCATCCGGCTTATCTTTTGCGTAATCCCAAAGACAAGGGGCTTATTTGGGCCGATATGTGTGCGGTGCTGGATAAACTGGCCCTGCCTGTTCCCGATATTACCCGCAGGAAGCGCTGATGCGCCGCCTCTTTTTTCGCTCATTTTTGGCCGCTGCCTGCTCTTTTTTATGGGGGCTTATAATACCTGCTATACCGCTTAAAGCTGAAGAAAATCAGCAAGATGCGCTACCGTCAGGTTTGGAACTTCTCTATGGCGAGCGGGTTATTTTGCAAAAGAGCGGTGAGCCGCTTATTACCATTGGGCTTCTAAATGATAAAGAGAGCATCACCTTTAGTGCCGAAAAAGAGCCGCTTTTGCTCGAATGGTATGAAGGTGAAGTTTACCGCCGCCTGGAGATGGCGCCGGGAACTACTCTTAAAACCACTATTTTAAAGAGTCGCCCGGCCGATATCAGTTACTTTGTGGACTTGCGCCTTGATGAGTGCCAGGAGGCGGCTAAAAATATTATAGAAAGCCGCTGGCCCGGCCGTCTCTTATTGGAATCTGGGACCATTTTGGGCAGCCGGGATTTGACTGTGGATACCAGAGGGCACACTACTGTTATCCGGGCATCCTCTTTGCCGGAAGGTGAAAAACTGGCTGCCGCTTTGAAAAAGATTACCTCTCTGGAACATCCGCTTATTCAGCGCCTTACGCGGCTACCCTTTGGCGAAATCTCTCTAAATACATCCCTTGGCGCTCCTTTGGGCCAGGCTACCGGCTATATTCGGCTGACACCGCTAAATGGCGGGCAGATAGCTTTTTTCGAGCGGGGGCCGGAAGAAAAGGGTCGGAGCAAGATGAACTATGCCGGCACGATATATATAGTTATAAATTCCGGTGGCAAGTTGGCGGCGGTGAATGTCCTTGGCCTGGAGACTCTTTTAGAGGGGCTGGTACCGGCAGAAATTTTTCCCTCGGCCCCGCTGGAGGCCTTAAAAGCGCAGGCTATAGCGGCTCGCAGTAATATTGTGGCCGAACTGGGAACCCGCCATTTCTTGGACCCTTTCCATATTTGCAGCCATGAGCATTGCCAGGTTTACGGCGGTGTAAATAAGAGAAGAGCTGAGACTGATAGAGCCATAGCGGAAACGCGCGGCATGGTACTTATGCACGCGGGAAAACTGGTAAATGCTCTTTATTCTTCCACTTGCGGCGGCCATAGTGAAGCCAACTGGGCAGCCTGGCCGCAAAATCCGTTGCCCTATTTAGTGGCCGCTCCCGATTGGCCGCCGGCCTATAAAAGCCTTGTGGCTGATTTAAGAAAGGAAGCGGCGGTGAAAGAATTTATTCTGCGCGATGAGCCGGCTTTTTGTCGCCCGGAGAAGCATAAGCCCGGCAAAAATAATCATTATCGCTGGCAAAAAAGCTTTAGTGCTCGAGAGCTCGATGCTTTGGTTCAAGCTTTTTATCCCGAACTTGGCCATATTACCGATATAAAAGTGCTTAAAAGAGGCCCGGGCGGGCGCGTGATGGAGCTCGAACTCAGCGCAGCCGGTAAGAAGCGCATAATCGGCCCGGAACTCACCATCCGCCGCCTCTTTGGTAATTTAAAAAGTGCTTTTTTCTTTTTGGAAAAAGAAGGCCAAAATGGCGCAGAGCGCTGGGTTTTTACCGGAGCCGGTTGGGGACACGGCGTTGGACTCTGCCAAATGGGCGCCATTGGCCGCGCTAAAAGCGGGGCCACATTTAAAGAGATTTTAGAGCATTATTATCAAGGTGCTAAAGTTACCAAGCTATATTAGCGGAAAAATTAAAAAATGAGATTTTCCTCTCCCTGATAAATAGCGGCCGGGAGGTAAAGATCGGTGCTGGTATCATCGGGAAAAACGGGCACAGTCCGTAACTGCTGGCCACGCGGATAATATGTGAGCTCAATTTTTATGCCTCTATGGTCCGAAACATCGACAAAATTTTCGCCGTCCATCACTGCATAACTTAAAAGAGCCATTTCCGGGCTGTAAAAAGAGTAATCAATAACGAGAGGCACGCCGCTATCGGTAATAACCTGCGGAATACCGGGATCGCCGGTAGAAGCATGGTCGTTTACGGCTACATTGTTGGCCAGAGCCTGAGCCCGTGAGCCGATAAGGCCGGAGCACTCTTCAAAAGTAGCTTTGCCGCCGGCAAAATCATCGCTGATTTGCACCTTACTGCCAAACATTTTGGCCAAAGTGGAAAGGGTGAAAAAACTGGTATCAAAATCCGGCAAAAGAGCGGCGATAAGGTTAAATAAAATAGAAAAATCAATGGTATTTAAATCGCCGCCGTAAATAAAGTGGGCTGTGGGATAAGCAGCTCTTAAATTGGCAATGAGATTGCAGGATTCTTCAGCCTGGCGCACTCTCGTCTGCTCACATTCATAAACTTTATCCAGCGCTCCGCCCAGGCCGTTATCCAAATTAACGCCGTTATTGGGATCCCAGTGGGTGGAGAGAATGACAAAAATCTCGCCGCTCTCTTTTTCCTGAAAAACTCCGTAAGTAACGGCACTTTTCATGGCTGAGCCCCGGCCGCTGAAACGGGTGCTCAAATTGATATAATTCTTTTCCAAAAGATTAAAGCGCTCTGGCCTATAAAGCACCTGAGTGAGCATAAAAGGAGTATGGGGATAAAGGGCTTTATAACCGGCTCCCAGCAAAAGGCCGTAATTCTCCGGCCATTTCCAAACAGGGTCCATCTCCATCACCGCTATAAAACCGGGTTTGTCGGTCATGGAATCAAGTGCCCGGCGCATGGCTTCGGCGCGCGGTGGCAGAGGCATGGAGCCGCCATATTGTGAATAATCTACAGTGTAAGTATAAGTTGAGCCTTCATAAAGTATAGAGCTCGTAACCTTTTGATCGCTCACTAATATATTCCAATTCATATAAGTGAGTTTTTGTCCGGCCTCTTTTGTACAGTTACTGGAGCAGCCGTCATAAGAATCGCTGTTACCGTCGTCGCATTCTTCATTATGGCAAATTTTACCGTCACCACAGCGATTATCTAGGCAGGGATGCGGTTTATCATTCTGACTATCGCTTGGTTTAGCGGAATTTTCTTCCGGCTTTTGCTCGGCCGGCTGGTTATGACAATTAGATAAGATAAAAAGGGGAACAAGCACTAAAAATAGTTGCTGGCGGTAAAGTTTCATTATGGCCCCTTATGGCGCTAATTCTTGGGCGGATATTTGTGCCCCTGGTAAATAGCAGCCGGTAGATAGATGTCGGTACTGGTATCATCCGGAAAAACTGGCACCGGCCGCATTTCCTCCCCGCGCGGGTAATATTCCAGCTCTATTTTAACTGCTTTATGGTCGGAAACATTAACAAAATCCTCGCTTTCCATTACTTCGTAGCTTAAAAGCTTAGATTCTTTGCTATAAAATGAGTAATCAATAACTATCGGCACGCCGCTATCGGTAATCATTGCGGGAATAGCCTCGTTTTCAATGGTAGTGGCATCGTTTATAGCTACCCCGGTTTCAATGGCTTTAGCTCTGGTGCTGATAAGGCCGGAACAATTTTTAAAGGTTTCCACAGCTCCGGCAAAATCTGGGCTGACCTCAGCCGTACTGCCGACAGCTTTAAAGGCCAGGGGCAGAATGAGTTCCGGAGAATCAAATTTGGGCAAAAGAGCGGCAATGAGCTCATAAAGAATAGCAAAGTCGATGGTATTCATATCGCCGCCAAAGATAATATGAGCCGTGGGGTAAGCTTTACGCACCTTTTCAATAAGATCGCAGGATTCTTCGGCCTGCTTCATCCGGATAAGCTCGCACTCATAAATGGTATCAAGGGCTTTGCCGATGCCGTATTTGGTAGTTACGCCGACATTAGGCTCCCAGTGAGAGGAAAGAATAACAAAAATTTCCCCGCTCTCTTTTTCCTGAAAAACGGCATAAGTGGTGGCAGTTTTCATAGAGAGTCCGTATGTGCCGTAATAAGAGCTCAAATTAATATAATTTTTTTCCAAAAGATTTACTTTATCGGGCTGATAGAGCACCTGGGTGAGCATAAAGGGGGTGTGCGGATAAATGGCTTTGTAGCCGTTGGCCGTGATATGAGCGTAATTTTCCGGCAATTTCCAAAGAGCATCCATCTCCACTACCGAAATAAAGGGCGGCTTTTCCGGAAGCGACTGAAGAGCGCGGTCCAGCGACTCGGCACGCGGCGGCAAGGGGCTTGCTCCTTCCCAATCGGCATAATTGACCTGGTAAGTATAGGTCGTGCCTTCATAGAGCACCGAGCTCTTATATTTTTGGTTGCTCACCAGAATATTCCAGCTCATATAGGTGATTTTTTGCCCCGGCTCTTTATGGCAGGCGGTATCACAGCCGTCAAAAAGCCCGGTGTTGGCATCATCGCACTCTTCCGGGGCACAAACTATGCCGTTGCCACAAAAATCGTTAAGACATTTTTCATCTATGGGCAGCGGTTCACCGATAGGAGTTGGGGTGTTATTTTGATCGCAGGCGGTCAAAAGCAAAAGAATAGCTAAAAAAGGAGATGCATAGCGGCAAAAAATCATTTTAAAACACCCGAGGTAAAAGAAAAGCTTTGGAGTAAGAGGGAGAGAATAATCATTTGGCCGGCGGATTTACCGCATGGCCCACGACATCTTTAAAAGTAAAGCCGCTATCGGTATAGGGGCGAATTTGTGTGAGCTGATATTGGCGTTTATTCTGGCCGGCAGAGCGCACGAAATCCGGGCGGAAGAGCATGCCGCTATCTTTATCGACATACAGCGGGCCTGTTCTTTGCGGGCCGCTCGTGGCCGGATCATTATAAGTGTAAACAATATTGCCGTCTTCGTCGGTTTTGCGGCCGGTGATGATGATGAAGTGGTCGGTTATTTTGTCGGTATTGTAATCGGCATCGCGATCGCTGATACCGATGATAACCGGGCGACCGGCTTCCAAACAGGTATCAATATATTTAACGGAATCGGTAAAAGCACCTTTACGGCCCATAACCCGGCCGGCGGCATCCTCGGAAATAGCGGTATAATGAGCGCCGTCACCGCCGGGGATTACTTTGGCATCTATCTTACTGTTAAAATCTTTGAGCATCTTACGGCAGGTGCGATAACAGCCTGTAGGATCGGTCTGCGGATAGCAAGGGACATTAAGAGCCACATCGGCTCTATGCGGTGTGCCCTCTTTGGCCGCCCGGGAAAGGTCGGTATATGAACGATATGGCTGCTCGAAACCGACATAGCATTTTTCTAAAATAGCATTAGCTTTGCCGGAACTGGTGAGGTCTTTTTCGGCCGGTTTTTTGCCCATAGCTATGGGGTTACTTAGGCGGAGCCTAGAAGCATCATTGCCGGCATCAATAGAGCTAAGGGAGGCAAAAACTGTCTCGGCAGCCTTTTTGCCCTGGATGATACCGCCTTTTTGTGCTCCCTGATAATTAATGGCCCCCATATTAAAGCCCAGCTCTCTTAAGGCCGATAAATCCTCGGGAGTCAGCATTTTAAGGTCATAATAACCGGCAGTATGGCTCTCTATATAATCATTTTTGGTGACAACTTGTGCTTTTTGGGCATGAGCGGTGAGAATATCCAAAACATCACCGGCTATTGTCGATTTCATTTCAGTTTGGCCGAGAGCACTTTGCTTGGTGGTGATGAGGCCGTCTTCTGTGCCGTCTTTTTTGTCTAAAAGAGCGAAGAGGCGGTCAAATTCCTGCGGAGTGGAAATAGAGCCGTCCGGCCCGGCGCACTTTTTAAGTTCACCAAGTTCGGCAAAACTGAGTTTAATGACCAATTTGCCGGCATCGATAGCGGTGGCGAAAGCTTCTTGAAGAGAATCAACCTTGATGCTTATAGCGGCATCGGCAAAGCGCATAGCCATATCCGAAGCAGTTATATTCTCTGATTTAGTGCGAGCACCCAACAGGGTATTTAAAATGGTTCCGCTCATGGTTGGTGTGGAAAGACCGTCTTTGGTGGTAGATGCGGTAAAAGATTTACCGGAACCGTTTTGGTCGTAACTATCGACAGCAGTAAATAAATCATTAAGCTCTGCGCCGCGAATCAGCCCATCCTGCCCGGCAACTGTCATGAGCTTTTCTTTGACGTTAGCGCGTTCTTCAGGAGTTTTATTAAGCCCTGATAAAGAATTATCAACCTGCGTTAAGAGGTTGTCGTCCACCTTAATTGTGGTACCGCCGAAATCAGTGTTGAAATTCTGTTGGGTGTAAGTGGAAATGTTACCGATTGAGCTCATTTTTTACCTCCATAAAAAACACTCGTCGCTATTATCGCCATTTTTGCAAAAAAGTCGCCTAAAAAGTTTCATTTTTTATGCGGCGGAAAAATAGCCGGCAGAATCTTTGGTAATATAGCCGCCAAGTTCCAGCTCTAAAAGCATGGTGGCGAGTTCGCCGTGACTATGGCCGCTATATGCCAGGAGCTCTTCAAGGAGGCGCGGCGCCGCACATATATATTTAAATATTTTCTCCTCCGGCGGCGGCAATTCACCTAAATTTGCGGCCGGTGCCGGTTTTTTCGGGGCCGCCGCCTTTTCCGCAAAAGGCAGATTTAAGTTTTTGCCTTTTAGCGGCAAGGTAGAATTAAAATCAGCGGCAATCTCTTTGGCCGAGGTTACACTTTTGGCGCCGCGCCTTAGCAGCAGATTATTGCCGGCGCTCGCTTTCTCCCAGGGAGAAAGCGGCAAAGTCATGAGCACCCGCCCCAGCTTTTGGGCAAAAGCGGCGGTGGAAAGGGCGCCGCTGGGAATGCCGGCGCTGCTGACCAAAACTCCGCCGGAAAGGGCGGCAATAAGGCGATTGCGGGCCAAAAACATATCGCGCCGCACTGTTGTACCAGGGGCATACTCGCTGATGACCAGGCCGCCCGCGGCAATAATCTGCTGCTGTAAGGCCTCCTCGCTCTTGGGATAAAAGGTGCCGGCCGGAACACCCAAAACCACTACCGGCGGCAAAGAGCCGAGGAGGCCGCCTTGAAGAGCGGCACTGTCTATCCCGCTGGCTCCGCCGGATATAATGCCAATATTGTAGTCGGCTAAATTTTGCGCTGTTTCTTTCGTCCAGCGGCAGGCTCTCTCCCCGGGGCTTCTCGTGCCCACGATGGCGCAAAGCGGCCCCAAAAGGCGTTTAATATTTCCGCGCGCAAAGAGTAAAAGCGGCGGATTTGTCAGTTCATAGAGACTTTTTGGATATTCAGCATGGCCGTAATATATGGTAATTACTTTCTTTTCTTCCAGAAAGGCCAGGATATCGGTTAACTCTTTTTCTTTGGGCAGAGTTATTTCTTCTGCTAGAGGTAAATTCTCCCACCAGGCGCTTCCGGGCAGCTTTTCCGGGCCAAGGTCGCTAAAAATTTGCCGTTTTTCTTTCAAACTAAGGCCCCGGCTCAAATAAAGACGACATAAGGCCATGGTTAAATATTGAGACATATCAGACACTTTAAAACCTCTTTTCGCTTTCTGTAAGCCAAATTGGATAACCATCTTTTAACAGAAAAGCCTTTTGGGAGCAAGGAAAGATTGCATCTTTGTCAGTTAATTTAAAATTTAACTTTTCAGAGGCCATTAGGCAGAGTATAATGGCCGAGTTTATTGTCCATAGCGGACACAACTGAGGTAATGATGAATTTAAGCAAAGTCGGTGGCCCTTCACAGATGATACCAACTCAAGCAGCCGGGCAGACGCATACTCCCGAGCAGCTGGAAAATATCAAAAAAAACCTGGTTAAAAACGGAGCCTCCCCGGAACGAATGGCCAAAATGAAACAGGTAGCTGCCAAAGCGGCCCAAAAAGCCAAAGGAGCGAAAGGCAGCGGGAAAGCCGGCAAAGCCGGTTTGTCTCATGAACTTTCCAGCTGGCTTGATGAGGACGAAGAGGGCGATGCTTTGAAACAAAGAGCTCAGGACCTCAAAGAAGCCCTCGAAGAAGAAGAGGAAATTTAGCTTACTTTAACTATACTGTCGGAATAGGGGGAGACATGAATAAGCCGGTAAAAGCAGGGCTTTTTATGGCACTTCTAGGTTTAAGCACAATGCTTGCTTCGTGCCAAAATGAGTCATTCGACTTCCAGCCTAATTATAATTATGATGCCGCCCATTTTAATTTTCGGGTGGAAACGCCGTCAAAAGCCGATATCCTTTTTGTTATTGATGATTCCGGTTCCATGCGCGAAGAGCAAGCCAATCTTAGAGCCAGTATCTCCAAAATGCTCTATGAGCTGGCCGCTAAAGATACCGATTACCGCGTCGGTGTTACTTCCAACGATATGGTGGAAGACTTTTCTTATGTCACTTGCGACAGCAACAGCGACTGTGCACCTATCGGGCCAACCTGGTCTTGTAGCACCACCTGCTTGGGTCATAAAGGCGAGCGCCGCTGTGTGGAAAAAGTCACTATTGAACTCGATGGCGGCACCGATGTCGATCTTTGTGTAAGTTTGGAGCATGATGGCAAAAAAGGGCGCCTGATATCCGTCAACGGCAATGCCCATGTCCTTGACCGGGGTGATATTGCCCGCAAAGTCGGCACAGAAAACGCCGAGCGCGAAGTTTTAAGGCAACTTTCGGAAAATATGTTTGGTCTGGGGATTTACTCTCCCGGTTACGAACAAGGGCTCAATGCTGCCGCTGTTGCCATCGGTATAGATCCCGATGATGTTATCGATCCTGTAAATCCCGCCAATGATTTAACAAGAGCACCTGATGGCCCCAATACTTATAAATCTTACGGCGAGGCCAGCCCCACATCCTGGGTGCGCCCCGACGCCATGTTGGCCGTTATCTTTCTTTCTGATGAAGAGGATTGCTCTTATCCTGCTAATTTAAAAGATATTTTCTTGAGCGATGTTACCCTTGGTCACCCGGCCAGCACCTCTTGTTATCTTTATAAAGATAGTCTGAGGCCGGTCAGTGATTTTACTGATTTGTTTATTAACAAAAAGGCCGATTCTTCGCTAAAAGGTGCTAAAAAGCTGGATTCCGGCAAAAGCCGTCTTACTTTTGGCTTTATCGGCGGGATGAGCCCGGCCACCCTATTTTCCGATGTTCCTGGCATTTGGACTCAGGGCAAACCGGCCGATTGTCGTCGCTCTGCCTCCGGGCCTATTAGTGAATGTGCCTGTTTTGCTTTTAAATACGAGCCGCTTAGTGAGGGTATGTGCCCATTTACAACTCTTAATAAATCCGATTTAAACGGTGGCGATGCCGCAAAATTTTCTTGTCTTGATAACTGCTGCGAAGCTATGTCCGGCGATCGTTACTTTAACTTTGTTTCCAGCATCAAGCGCCATATCGGCGATTCCATTTGTCAGGATGATTATAGTCGCGCTTTGGCAGAAATTGCCACCATTGCCACTGAGCCCTGCTTCCAACTCCGCGTTTATCCGGCTTGCTCCGAAGCTGCACAAATATCCAGATTTATTAAAGTTAAACATTTTAATGATGTTTTGCCGATGGTTGATCCGGAAAAGCCTGAAAATGCCGATACCAAAGGTTGGTTTTACCGCTCCGAAACAAATGAAATCTGCCTCCATAATATGGACCGTCTGATTAATGATGAATACGACATTACCGTAATGCACACCAACGATAACGGCCGTGACAAAGGCTGTATTTAAAAATATCCAGCGGGTGTTATGACTTTTTTCCTAGCCTCAGCATATCATGTTTACCTGGCTGTTTTGGTGGAACAAGTGCTTTTGCTGGTGGCCGGGCATCCCATTACTTTAAGTGAACTCGAGCAGGAATCGCGCCTTTTTTTAGCCGGTTTCAGCGCTGAAGGCATGGGTAATGAAGCTGCTAATGTGCCTCTCGATGATGAGATTATGTGCAAAACACTCCGCACTTTGGTCATTCAATATGTCATTGAGGCGGAAGCCAATCGTTTAAGCGTCCCGGCAGCCAAACCTCAGGCGGTGCAGAAGGCTTTAGCCGGTTTGAAAATGCACTTTGCCGGGGAGGCCGATTTTAAAAATTTTATGCAAAAACTTGAACTTACTTCAACCGAGCTGGCAGCGATTTTATCGCGGCGCGTCAGGGTGGACCTCATGATGCAAAATCGCGGTAGCCGAGTGCAGATAGATGAAGAACAGGTGGCCGAACATTTTGGGCGCTATCCCGGGCGCTTTAAGGATATGCGCGAAGCTTATATCGACCTCTTGCGCAGTGAGACCACCGAAGTGATGCAAAGCTGGTTTGAAGAGCTTTTTACCCGCCATACTTTGCGCCATATCAAAGTGCCCGATGGTTTAAAAAGTTCGATTGAAAATTGCCAAATAGATATTCATGACCTATTGGGCCTAGCCGCCACACAAGAAAAGGGAGCGCCAAAGAAATGAATAATTACACTATATTGGAAATGCCGATTTGCGCTGTGGAAGTAATGTCCCAAAGAGCTCAAATTACCAGAAAGTGCCTTCTTACGCCGGCGGAAGTTCAGGGAAAAAACTTTCTTATTAAAAATTTGTCGCCGCTTTTAAGTGACACTTCGCTAAGGGTGGACATTACCGGCGATGCGCTTATTACAGCTGTTTTTGTTAAAACGGCTAAAAATGAAGAAAAAAGTGCGGCCAATTTTGAGCTAACCCGCCTTGAGCTAAAGGAAGCTGAAATTAGTAAGGCTCTTGAGTGGCACCAAAACCAAATTAAGGAGCTAGAAGAGCTGGAATTTGCTCTGCCTGATGAGGCTTATGGTGCGGAAAACCGTTTTCTTGTGCCAAATCCGGTGGAAAAATGGCAGGAATTTCTTAGTTGTCGTGCCGCGCTCGTGGAGCAACATATAAATGAGCTGGAAAAGTTAAAAACCCGGAAAGAAGCGCTTCTGGAAGAAAAAAAAGCCCTGCTAAATAAAACGCAAACTAAAGATTTATCCTATAATTTTAAGGAAATATATATTACTCTTGATAGAGAGCCGGCGATAAATACCGAAATAACAGTAACTTACCAGGTGCTTGGAGCCGTTTGGCATCCTCTTTATGAGCTGAGACTAAATAGCGGTGAAAAAAAGGCCACTTTGAGTATTAAAGCCGCTATTGCTCAGATGAGCGGTGAGGAATGGCCGGCAGTGCCCATTACTTTATCTTCTTCCGATGTGACGCGCATAGCTTCTTTGCCCAAACTGCCGTCATGGCGCATTGGGCGGCCGGCCCCGGAAGCCGAAAACTGGCGTCCTTTGCCGGCAGACAGTGCCAGCCTGCTCACCGATTACCGAAATTTTGTTAAAGCTTCTAAAAAAGGCCCGGAGAGCTCCCGAAAAAGCCGCGATGAAATGATGCTTGAGCGCTCCGCAATGAGTGTGGATAGGAACCCGGCCCCTATGATGGCCGCCGGCGCCATGGCGGCTCCGCCGGTACCCAAACCGGGATTTTTTTCCGGCATGATGATGGGGGCGGCGGCTATGGCCTCAGCTCCTCGGAAAATGGCCAGAAAAGCCGTGGCCGATAGCGCTCCATGTGAGATGATTTGCGATGAAGACGTTGTTTGCGAAGAAGCGGCGTGTGTGGAAAGTTTTGCTGCCGAGACTCCGGAAGAGTTTGCTGCCGGCACGGCCGGTGGCGGGACACCAGGCAGTGCGTTTTTGGATTATAGCCTTTTGCAAATGGGCGGAGCCGATGAGAAAAACGGTGGCGAGCTGCGGCCCAAAGCCGGGGAAAAGGCGGAGAGCTCTAGCGGCGTGCACAGTTGGTTAAAAAGTCAAAACCCTGTTACGCCGAGCTATCTTGTTAATTACAGCGGCTATTCGGCTGTGCCGATTGTGTCCGACGGGCTTTTTCACAAAGTGCCGCTTATGAGTATCAATGTGCCTTTTTCTATTGAATATTGGGCAGTGCCGAGAGAAGGGGAAGAACTCTACCGCAGCGGCCGCTTCACTAGTAGCGGCGATTTTCATTTGCTATCGGGAACTATTGAAATTTATTGGGATAACCAAATGCTCCTTTCTACAACTTTGCCGGCTACCGCTAGCGGTGAAACAGTTAGTTTGCCGCTGGGAATTGAGGAGCGTTGTTCTATTTGCCGAACTGTGCAACATAATGAGCGCCAAAGCGGCCTTATTTCCCAGTCGGTTACTTATACCGATAATGTGACAATAGAACTTATTTCCCGGATGCCGGAGCCCATAGAAATTCACCTCTTGGACCGGATGCCGGTGACTACCTCCAGCGATATAAAAATAGATTTACAGAGCGTAGAGCCTAAAGTGGCAGACTTTTTAGACCTTAAAGGCCAAAAGCTTTCTTCCGGTGTACTTGGCTGGCTTATTACCTGCCAACCCGGCCAAAAGCAGGAAGTTTCTTTTGCCTATTCTATTGAAATTCCCGCCAAGCAGGAAGTTATCGGCGGCGGCAGGAGGGCCTAACAAATGGTAACACAAATAGAAAACCAAGCCTTGCCGGTGACTAGAGCTGTTATTATGGAAGATAGAGCTCTGGTAACGCGGGAAATAACCCTAGATTTACCTGGCGGCCTAGTGGAAATAACCTCACTACCCATCTCGCCGCTTATTGTGGAGAGCACGCTTGAAGCCCGGATTTTATCGGGAAAAGGGCAGGTTTTAGCCGCCACACTTATTAGACAGCACACTATGGCGGAAACTTTGCCGGAGCGCTCGGCCGAGCTTTTAAAATTAAAGCGTGATCTGGAGAATAAATCGGCCGCGGCCACATTTAGGTCGAATTTAGCTGAGAGCCAAGTGCAGACAGTGACCGATTTTTGTGAGCTTTGGCGCGATAAAAGTGCCTTACAAGCTATGCGCGGCGATGGCTGTGAGGAACTCTGGCAAAAAGAGTACACCTCTTTAATGGCTGCTTTTGAAGCTAAAACGGCGGCAGCGACAGAGGCACTCGGCATATTAAAAGAAACTGCGGCTTCGCTGGCCACGGTAACTAGAGAATATCAGGAAGCCAGCTCTTTGCGGGACTATTATTCAGCCGGCATAAAGATTATTCTCTCTCTCGAAGAGGCGGGCTCAGTTAAATTGGCTCTTTCCGCCATAGAGCCCTGTATTGCCTGGAGGCCGACTTATTTGGCCCGGCTGGATAAGGGAAAGCTTTTCCTAAAACGCGAGGCGGCTGTTTGGCAATATAGCGGCGAAGATTGGCAAGATATTGAACTCTCTCTCTCAACTGCCCGCCCGGGACGTGGTGCTGAGCTCCCATCACTGCCGGCTGATTTTATCTCTCTGCGCGAAAAAAGTGAAGAAGAACGCAAAGTTACTAAATTAACCTCTAATAATCGCCTCAAAAGTTCTCTCGGGGAAGAGGGGGCCGCGGCGTTGCCGGGAGTGGCTGACGGCGGTGAAGTACAGCTCTTTACTCTGCCGCAAAAGGTGACGCTTCTCTCTAAAGATAGCCCGGATTTTTACGAGCTGGAAACTCTGGAAATGGCTAACAGCATTGCTCTTAAAGCGCGGCCGGAGATGGGGAGCTATGTGCTTTTAAGCAGCAAACAAACTTTATCTGCCCTAAAACCCCTCCTGCCAGGCCCGGTGTTATTGCAACGCGACGGTTGTTATGTGGGACGCCTCCTTTTGCCTTATGTGGCGGTGGGAGAAACTTTTGAGCTTGATTTTGGCTCGGAAGATGATCTTTTGCTGACGCGTAACCCATTTCCTGTAGCCGAAGAAAGTGTTTTTGGCGGTAAGGAATTTCGCTTTAATATTGCTTTAACGCTTACTAACCGCGGTAATAATCTCCATGAGCTTACTTTAACCGAACGCCTGCCGGTTAGTGAGAACGCCGAAGTTACTGTTTCCATTGATGAAAAGAAAACCAGCAAAGGTTACACATTTAATAAGGAAGAAGGCTTTTTAAATTGGCCACTTACTGTGGAACCAAAAGAGACTAAGGCGCTATTCCTCGCTTTTACAGTCACTACCGGTAAGAAAGTTTCCTGGCGCCCTTAGGCCGGAGGTTTAAAGTGCTAAAAGGCCATTTTGTTATTATCACCGGCCCAAGAGGGAGCGGGAAGAGCACTTTTTTGGCCGACTTAGAGCAAGCGCTGAGCGGGGAAGGCTGGCAGTGCGGCGGCTATTATCAGCCTGTTTGTTACCAAAATAATGAGCGCCTCGGCTATGATCTCCTGCTCATCGGAAAACAGGAGCGCCGCCCGCTGGCCAGGCGCGCAAAAGAAGGCCAAGAATTTGATTTTATTGCTGAAGCTTTTGCTGCTTCCACTTTGGCTTTAAATGATGATTTAGCCCATAAAGAGATCTTTTTTATAGATGAAGCCGGTTTTGTTGAGGCCGGCGGTGCTGGCCATTTTCAGGATATTGAGCTTTTGGTAAAGAGTGAGCGCCCGGCCGTTATTGCCGCCAGAGAAGAGACACTGCCGAATCTTTTGGCCCGTTTGCCATTAGAGCCAATGGCCATTATTCGCTTACCGGCTGAGGCTTTGTCTTTAGAGGCTACGAAAAAACTACTGACACATGTTGCTCACCGCCCTCTGGAAATAAATTGGCAACAAAAGTGGCCGGCTATGGTGCGGGCTCGCGCCGCCGTGCCGCGTCCAAGTACGGCTACTGCGGCTAGCGATCCCTGGCAGAGGCGAGCCAAAGAGTATGATGAGAGCGCCAAAAACAAAGATGACGGCGGCCTTTTGGCGGCTCTTTGGGCTTTGCTTAAAAAAGAAGACACTTTTTTGGATATCGGCGCCGGCACCGGTTACCACGCCGTAAAAGTGGCTGAAAAAGTGCAAAAGGTACTGGCAATCGAGCCCTCGGCGGCCATGGCTGCCGTTCTTAAAGAAAAAATAGCAGTTAAAAAGCTAAAGAATATCGCTATTGAGGCGGCCAGTTGGCCCGCGTGCGCTCGCCCCAAAATGGCCGATGTGGTCTTTTCTTCGCATGTTCTTTACGGCCAGGAAGAGGCGGCTCGTTTTATTTTGGCTATGGATAGAGCGGCGAAGCGCCTGGCTATTATCTCTTTAGCCTTAAAACCGGCCAGTATGGTTTTTGATGCTCTGCGCCGAGAACTTTGGGGTATTTCTCTTCCGCCGTCGCCCACCATTTTTGAGGCCCTGCTTTTAGTGCAGGAACTGGGGCTGAATCCTCGTTATCTGCCTTTTCCAAGGAGCCTACGCCAGGTGCTTTTTGGCACCGATGAGGAGTCTCTCAAAAAATTAGCCCGCCGTCTTGGCCTGCCGGAAGAGCTGGCAGAGCTCGAAAAACTGGCTCTTGCTCTGCCCAAAGTGGCCTTGAAGCAGGAGGATGGGCGCTACCTTTTGGGCGAAAGCGGGCCCAATGGCTTTATTATTTGGGAACCGCGCTGATTTTTTCCACCGCAAAAGGTGAAAAAGAAAGATATATTTTGCTGAAAATATCTTTAATTTCGCGCAGGTTAATGAAATCCTGCCAGGGAATGGCCGCTTCTTTAAAGAGTACCTTCCCGCTGGTTTCGTTGAGGTGAGTTAGGCCAAGCGCCCTGCTTTTTGGCGCTTTGGCGTCTTTTAGCACCGGAGCTATAAAATCCTCCAAACTGCCATGTGGTGCAAAACGCAGACAGCCTTGCCAGCTATTGGGAATATTAGTCTCATCAAAGCCGCTTAGGCCAAGATCTTTAGGCTGGCACTCATGGGGTAAAAAACCGGCGCCGTGGCGGGTGACATAAGTGCGGGTAACATAAATGGCCTCATCTATTTGTGCCCCCATTTCGGCCAAAAGATTTTGCGGATTTTTAAGGCCGGTGTAAGAAGCCGTGACATGGGGCCAAAATGGCTCGTTGTCGCTATCCAGCAAAAGGCCCTGGCCGTGTTCAAAAATCACGCGTTCATAAGTAGCAAAGAGCTCTTTCATATCAGGCGCCGGTGTGATGAGGGGGATGTTTTTAAGAAGGCCTTGGGCATAATTTTTTAAAACATTATCATCTTGCAAAAGCTCGCCGTATTCGCCCAGATCGGCCGGGGTGAGGCCAAGTTCCTTTAGACGCCGGGGCAGATATTCGCGGCGCAATCTGGCTAATTTATTGGTGATTTCCGCAGCGGAGAGAGACAAAAGCTCACCGATGGTAAGGGCGTAACCGGCTTTACCGCGCAAATCGCACTCATTTATGCCCATGCCGCAGCTGCCATGCCGTGCCGTGCCGCGCCCGCTTTCTAGGGCCATATTGAGCAAAATATCGTCAATAATGGTGATAGCGGCCTCAGAAGCGGCATATATTTTGGGCCTAAAGCCGCTTAGGGCGGCAAAATTTTGCACTTCTTCGCCCAATTTATAAATATCCGGGTGAAAAGTTTTGGCCCAGTAAGTGGGCGCGCGGTTAAAAGTACCAGCCCCTATTTCATGAAAGACAAAACGCCGCCCTTTATCTATTACCGTGTGGCCGGCCTGAGCACCGCCATTATGCCGTACCACCAGCGCAGATTCCGCCATTGCCAGGTGGTTAGTCATAAGGCCTTTGCCTTCATCACCGAAGTTTTTGCCGATAACCGAGTAATAGCGGGGGCTCAAAGGACAATCTCACCATCTCTTGAGGGGAGAGAAAGCTGATTTAGCGAATTTTCCACTACCGGCCGCTCCAGCTTGGAACAATTTTTGAGAATATCAGCCATTTTTTTGCCCTTAACAAATTGCATGACGGCAATGAGTATATCGGGCAGGGCGCTAAGTTGATCCTTATGTAATTTGATTAAGCGGCCGGGCAGAGCTGCTCTTAAATTATTTTGCGGATATGCTGTTGAGCCATGCAGATCTATATGAAAAAGCTCATATTTTTCCAGGGCCTTCTCAGCCAGCTCTCGGCTGGTGTAGCCCTTTTCTTCATCATCAAAAATCTTTTTGATATTTTTAGCGGAAATGCCTTCGTGGCAGTCGGCATCACCGATGGTAAAGATAAAGCCCTTTTCCCGGCGCCTGGCAAAGGCATCGGTATAAGTGTGCTTAGCCGCAAAATACCAAAGAAGGGGGTAATCCTCAGGCCCGTCACCACCGGCTCCTTCCAGCCAGAGAGCCAAGAGCTGCTCGGCAATGCGGATATCGGACTCAAAATGGGTAACTTGCAGAGGAGCATGGTCAACCACATCCCCTATAGCGGCAAACATCATTTGCGGATCCTCTACCGGCTTTTCTGAATAAATTTTCATCATGGTTTCATTGAGGCCGTTTTTGGCAATTTCAGCTGATAGATAGCCCATAGAGCCGGTGACGTCCAGGCCGATGATAATGGGGGTGGAGTGGGGGTGTTCTTCGGAATCGCGGGAATCGCGCATTTGGATAAAGCAGGGGTTAAAGCGCTCTTCTATATTGTTGGCTTTAAAAAGCTGCGAAGCTGTAGAACTAGATGAAATTTTAGAACTTTCTTTTAGTTTTGACCAATCGGAACTGGTATAACTGCCAAAGCCCATAATCTTCTCCCTGCTGCCCAAGGCAGGCAAATATTGAAGTGTATGTATATAATGCTTTTTAGCGCTAAACAACTGCGAACTTTGGGTGACGGGAAATTGCTAATGAGGTATAGGCTTGTTTTTTTGCGGCAATGAACCGAGAAAGCACTTTTAAACTCAAAATTATCGCCACAGCCGGAGTTATTTAGCAGCAGGATTGAAAAAGTATTTTTACAAATTTTCAATAGAAGCTATATCGAGCCCTGTGCACTCGGCAATAAAGGTAATATCACAACCCCCAGCTAACATTTTTCTTGCTGTTTCCTGGGCCTTTTTGTGTTCGGCTTCCAGTTCTATATTCTGTTTTTGTTTTTGTAATTCAGCTTTCTCTTGCTGCAGCTCAGCTTTCTCTTGCTGCAGCTCAGCTTGCTTTTGCTCAAGCTGCGTGCGGATAGTGGCTAGTTCTTTTTCACCTTCGGCCAACTCTTTGGCTTTTTCAACAAACACTTTCTCTTTTTCGGCAAATTTTTGTTCAGTTTCAGCAAATCTCTGCTCGGTTTCTGCGAATCTCTTCTCAGTTTCCGCAAATTTTTTCTCAGTTCTCTCCTTATTGATATTCCATGAAACAAAATCGCGGTGTGCTCTTTCGCGGTCAGCGGCGGCACCCACCAGCTTGGTATTATGTAAAAGCTCGAGATAAAAGCTATGGGCCTTGCCGATAGCCGGTACCGCGCTTTCCATGTAATCCTCCTCGTGCGCATGGGCAAAAAAGCGTACCCAAGCAGCAAGTTCTTTTGTAATATTACCACATTTTTCCGCTTTGTGGAGCTCCAGAAAATGCATATTCATCTTATCGCTCAGCGGCTTACCTGTTGCCCGGTCAACCATCTGAGCTTTGTGGTGGGGCTGGTCATCGGCGGGGAAGAGGTCAAAATCCAAAATACTGATGCAAATTACCTGGTGCAGGTCGCCATAAGATTTTCCGCTCTCCAGCTGCGAGCTCAGGTTGTGAGCGCAGTAATAGAGCGATCGGTCGATGTAATCGGCTTGCCTAACCACTTGCATCTCAATGTCGATGATTTTTTCGCTCTCACTCATAGCTTTTATATCGCAGATGCTCTCTTTGGCATTAAAAACATCTGGCAAATTAAAGGGCGAGATAATTTCTAGACTTTTTATAAGCTCTTCGCCGCTATCGCCAAGAATAGCATTGATAAGAGCCAGCAGAACCTCCTTATGAGCCGGGTTGCCAAAGAGAGCCCGAAAGATGACATCGTTAATAACACTAATGCGCATGGTTGCTCCTTTCTTACCGGATAGCCTGGCCGGCGCATTTTTAAATGCAAATCGCGTGCCAAATGGCAAAAAAACATATAACAAGCTGTAATTATAAGGTTTTACTGCGTTTTGTATGGCTTTGGCAAAGTGTG
>JAEEML010000165.1 GCA_016283195.1 Deltaproteobacteria bacterium
CATACCGATAACCGTGGCAATGCTGAGTTTAACCGCAAACTCTCCGATCAGCGCGCCAATGCCATCATGAAGAAACTGATACAAGACGGCGTTGATCCGGCGAGACTCAGTGCTATCGGGTATGTTAAGACAAAACCGATTAAGTCCAACAACACTGCCGCCGGCCGTGCTGCCAACCGCCGTGTTGAGTTCAAGATTGTGGACGAAGACGGTTCAAATGCTACCCCTCAAGATTTCCCGCTACAATAAGATAATTGCTCTGATATCGGCTCTGGCACTGCATGGCGCAGTGCTGGGGCTCGATATAGAATCTCCGGCGCAGATTGCGCCTAAAGTAACTAAAATTGATTTCTACAAAATACCCAAACCCATCTCTGTAGAGCCTCTTCCGCCGCAAATAGAGCCGGTAATAAAACCCCAAAAAACGCCGCGCAAAAAAGCATTGCGGCCTAAAAAAGCTATTATTATGCCAGACCCGCCGGCAGTACTTGAAAAAACTCAGCTAGAACAGCCGGCTCCAACCCCGCCCGAACAACCGCCGGCTTTGGGACTAAAACCAAGCGCCAATACCGCCAGCGATAATCAAGTAGTGGTAAATGCCGGCATTTCACTAAGCGGTATTGCCGGTGGTGCCGCTAATACCGAAAAAAATGAAACAGCCCATAAAGTACGCACTGTTACCGCCGAAGCACTTAGCAAATTGCCAAAGCCCAAAGGCCCGTGCAATATTCCCTTTCCCGAAGAGGCTGAGCGGCTTGGTTTGGAAGGCGATGTAATTTTATCGCTCGATATTGATGAAAACGGAAAGGTATCTCATGTAAAATTATTAAAAGGTATCTCACCACTCTTGGATCAAGCAGCCATTCGTGGTATTGAGAATTGTCGCTTTGTTCCGGCTCAAAGCGGCGGGGAAAAAGTAGCGGTTTTGGGCCTGACATACAGATATTCCTTTGTTCTGGAATTTTAAACCGAAAGACAGGAGTTTATATGCGCTTTCCCGGTAACAGAATACCACAACACTATTTTCCGGTAGAAGAACGACCGAAACGTTTGCGCAATATCAGCGACCAGGAGGCACCCGGCGGGAGCACTTATGTAGTTGGCCTTGATCAGCTGATAGTAGATTTGGAAGTTATTTGCGGCCGCGATTTGCTCGATAGATTTCAAATTCCTCATGGTGAATCGGTGGTGCTCTCGGATGATCGTTTTGACACTTTAAAAGAATATATTACCGCCAATCAGCAAATTCACACGGTAACAGCCGGCGGTGCGGTGGGAAACACCTTAAATAATTACACTTTTTTATCCGGCGAGCGGGCTTACCTTTTGGGAGCGATTGATGATGTGATTCACACCGGCAGCTTTGCCTTTCGCTATATCAACGACACTCCACGGGCAGTAGCTCTCGATCACTGCGTGCCGCGCCATGGGCACATTGCCACAGCAATTACCTTTGTCACTCCGGACGGCGAGCGCAGTTTTGCCGTAAATATGGGCATTGCCAACAGCTTTCCGCCGGAAGCTATCCCAGCCGGTTTGGTAGAACATTCGGCCGGTGTACTGCTCACCGCTTTTTGCCTGCGTGACCCCGAAGCCCCCATCTACGAGGCGGCAATCAGCCTGATGAAGCTAGCCAAAGCCGCTCAAGTGCCGGTTATTTTTAGCCTGGGCACTTCCAGCTTAGTGCGCGAGAAGCAAGCCTACTTTAGAGATATTTTGCAGCGCTATGTCACCTGCGCAGCCATGAATAATGAAGAAGCTCTGGCTCTTACCAACCATAGCGATACACTCTTAGCCTGCAACGACATTCTGGACCTGGTGGATATCGTGGTAATTACCGAAGGCGCCAAGGGGCTCACTATGGCCGGCTTTACCGATGACAAATTTAAGCGCCCCACCGATGCCGCTATTCGCAGCAAGGGTATTGAAAATTATAATGCCTGGGAATACAGCCGCCTGATGCGTAAGCGCGTTTGCGAAAAGCCTATTAAGATTTTTTCTCATATTCACCCATACCTGGGCGGTCCGCAAAAGGTGGTGAATACCAATGGCGCCGGTGATGCGGCAATAGCCGCCATTTTGCATGATATTGCCGCTAATAAATACCATAGAAACCGTTTGCCCGATTCGGAAAAACATAAAGGCGATTTTTTAACTTATTCATCACTGGCGCGCAATGCTCAATATGCCAATCGGGTAGCTTACCAGGTGCTTTTATCGGCCTCACCGCGCCTGGATGGCCAATTGCCCGATGATACTCCATTGCAAAAGGAAGAAACATGACACTTGAATTTACCGTAAACGCCCGGGAATCACATTTTAAAGCCCGGGCGGGCACCTTAAAATTGCCGCATGCTACCGTGGAAACACCATGCTTTATGCCTGTTGGCACAGTAGCTTCGGTTAAATCACTGGCCGGTGACGATTTGGAATCACTGGGCTTTAACCTGATGCTCTCCAATACATATCACCTTATGCTACGCCCCGGTGTCAAAACTATTGAAGAATGCGGCGGCTTGCACAACTTTATGGGCTGGCCGCACGCTATTTTGACCGACAGCGGCGGTTTTCAAGTATTCAGCCTGGCCAAAATTCGCAAACTCACCGAACAAGGTGTCACCTTCCGCAGCCACATCAATGGCGCCCTTAACTTTTTGGGCCCGGAAGAGGCGGTATATCTCGAAGAGACTTATGGCGTGGACATCGCCATGATGCTCGATATTTGCCCGCCGGGAGATGCCCCCAAGCGCGATGTGGTAAAAGCCATGGATCTCACTACACGCTGGGCCAAGCGCTGTATAGCCGCGCGCAAGCACCCGGACAAAACCAACTTTTTCGGCATTGTGCAAGGCGGCATTCACAATGACCTAAGAGCTAAACACGCCGAGGAAATATGCGCCCTGCCCTTTGATGGCTTTGCTATCGGCGGGGTGGCTGTGGGCGAAGATCCGGTGGAAATTGCCAAAACAGTGAACTATACCGCCCCGCTTTTGCCGGAAGACAAGCCGCGCTATCTCATGGGCGTTGGCACACCTAAAGATATTGCTCTGGCTGTAGCCGCCGGAGTGGATATGTTTGATTGCGTCATGCCCACAAGAAATGCCCGCAACGGCTATCTTTTTGTGCCCGGCGGCCATATCTCTATCAAGCGCCAGGAATACACCACCGATATGCGCCCACTGGATGAGACTTGCAATTGTCTCTGTTGTCGCCGCTTTAGCCGGGCTTACCTGCGCCACCTTTTTGTAGCCAAAGAGCTGCTTTACTACCGCCTGGCTTCGCTGCATAATCTGGCTTTTTACAAGCGGCATCTGGCTCAGCTCAGGCAGGCTATTATTGAAGATCGGCTGGCTGAGGTTATTGCTCCCTACCTAAAAGAACAGGAAATTCTGGAAGAAGAACAAAGGAGTAAAAAATGAATATGCGCACCAGTGACTACAAAGCTCTCTTATCTCTAGCTCTAATCATCGGTTTAATGGCCGGTTGCCGGGATGAGCCAAAATCTCCCAAAGAGCCTTTAAAAGTCACCGGTGATGATACTAAAAAACCTGGCGATGCCAGGAGCGATATTGATGCCCAAAGCGACACAGATGCGAAAAGCGATAGCGATACTCGAACAGATATCATAAATCCTCCTCCTGGCCCGGGCAACGAGTGCACCTTGGATGAGGAGCCACCTGTTGATACAACCGGCGCTATCTGTAAAGCTCCGGCCGCTCCGGTGAAAAATCCCGATGGCTACCCTTGTTGCGGCCGCAATGACGACTGCATAAGCGGCTTTTGCCAGGATATCTGGGTGTGCGGAAAAAATGGCGAATATGAGGAAAATGTTACTGATTTAGAGCTCCATGCCCCCTGTTTATACGATGCTCAATGCGCCAGCGGCCGCTGTTGGTACGGCCGCGAAGTATATCGTTGTGCCACTACCTGCCAGCCCGGTGATAAAGGTGACGGCCAGTATTATTGCGCTTTAAATCCCTATAGTGACAGTACTACAGACTATATCTGCCAACCGGACCCAAAAGTTGGCAAAAAGTGCTGCCAGCAGAGCGACTGCCCGGCTGAAAGCCTCTGTTATAGCCAGTATTGCGTAACTTCCTGCGAATATACCAACTGCCCAAGCGGCAGCAAGTGTTACAAAGATGTGCGTGTAGCCAATAAATCTATGGATATTTGCATAGCCGATGAGCTGATTGGCTCTTTGCCGGCCGGTGCGCAGTGTTTTAATGACCTATTTTGCCAGAGTGGCCATTGTTTTAACCAAAAATGCCAAGACTTAAGCCAAGTTAATTGCTCCGGCCCAGCAGATTACCCCGATTTAGACCAGCCCGACGGCTATCCGTGCAATTTTGATCAGGATTGCCACAGCGGCAAATGCAGCATAGAGAATAATGATTTTGTCTGCACTTCCGGCGATAGTTATCAAGGGGCAACCAATCTGCCCAATAATGTTCCCTGCCTAATGAATGAAGAGTGCGCCAGCGGGTACTGCTGGTATAACGGCGGCAAAATGGCGGCCGATGGCATTTTCGATGCCTCTCTTTGTGCTCAGCCCTGTATGCCGGGTGTCGCCAAAAGTGATGGCAATTTTGCGTGCCAACAAGATTATTTTGGCAAATATCTCTGTTTGCCGGTGCGCACCAATAACGGCGGCAAAGGTACACCTTGTCTTTTCACCGAATTTGACTGCCAGGAAGGGCTCGTTTGCGACCGGGTAGAGAAAGTTTGCAAAGGGATGTAACCATGAAAAAAGGCCTGTTTCCGCAAATAATTTTAGCTGCTTTGATTATTTTTAGCACTTCGCCGCTGCTTGCCGATGATGCCCCGCTGACCAAACAGGAAACAACTAAAATTTGGCAAAAATTCAATAATGACCGAAAGGTACGCAAAATTTTGCCCTGCCGCCAGGATGATGACCTTGACGCTCTGGCCGCTAAAGAGCTCACTGCCATGCTGGAAAAGCCGGAGCTGGCGCAAACCATGAAAACGCGCCTCAAAAATGAGCCCAAGCTTAAAGAGGGCTTTACCACCCTGCTCTTTGCCGTCAAAAACGAAAAAGAGCTCATGGCCAAGCTGGTAAAACAAAAAAATTATGAGCGTTTTTTGGCCGCCGATATAGCTGCTCTGGGCATTGCCGGCATTAAGTTGGATGCCGAGCCGCCATTTTGGCAAATTTTAATTATTGGCGGCAAAGAGGTGCCACTTGACCCCTGCAATGGCCAGCCAGGCCTTAGCGAAGCGCAGGTAGCCGGGACCAAGCGCAGCATAGAATCACGCATAACCGCTTGTTATAATAAGGCTATTGAAACAGGAGACCCTAATATATCCGGCAAAATAACCTATAGCCTGGAAGTAGCCCCCACCGGCGCCATCGCCGTTAAAAACCTCATCTTTGCCAGCGAAGATTTAAAAGCCGAAGTGCTTCCCTGCATCGAAGGCCTTATGAAAGGCCTGAAATTTCCCAAGCCATGTGGCAATAAACCAGTAAAAATACTAAGTTTTGGCTGGGATTTTACCCCGCCTCACGGCACCTCCAAACGCCTTGGCCGCCTAAGCAATGCGCTTATCACCAGTGCCATTCAGCGCAAGCGCCCACAAATGCAGCGCTGCTATGAAAAAGAATTGAAACGCAATAAAAAGCTGCAAGGTAAAATTGTTTTGCATTTTGCTCTGGAACCAAGCGGAAAAATTAAAGAACTCTCCTTAAAAGAAGATAGTATTAAAAGCCCTGCCGTCACCACTTGCGTTTTGCAAGAAGCGGGAAAAGTGCTCTTCCAGGCTCCAAAATATAACGGCGAAGTGGAATTTGACTTTCCGCTCGAATTTACCTCCGATGCCAAATAAGGTCTTGTTATGATTAAAACTAAAGGATTCTTAGTCCTTTTGGTCTTTTCTTGGCTGGCATTTTCGGCATCATGCCAGCGCCCAAAGGCTTTTTTTGCCCCCACCGGTCCGATTATGCATCCTGTTGATAAAAAGAGCCCGGTTGCTGTTTATTGTACAATGCCCTACCCGCCTTTTGTCGAACTCGGCATTTTAACTATGCGGATAAAAGACGGTAAATACCCGGATATCGGTGTTTATGTGCGCCGCTTGGGCGCCAATGGCATAGTTTATGATATTATACCGCCGGAAGATGATGTGCATAAAATGCTTTTAATCGACCGCAACTGGCCTCATTGGTATAATGATGTTAACTCCGGAAATGCCACCGTTTTACAAGATGATATCCTGCATTGTGCAGCCAAGTAAGCAGTTTACGGCCGGATTTAAGCGTGGAAAGCGGCCCTAAAAAAAGCACTTCACCATATTTTAAAAGCTCATAACGTTTTTTTTCCAAAGCAATGCGTTTGCTGTGGCGGGTGGCAAGAACAACCGCCCCCAAAACGGCGGCTATAGGCACCGGGCGGTCAAAAGCAATACAAGCATCTCCTTTAAAAATGAGGTGTTGGCCGCGCACCCGGTGGAGGCGGTGGCAAATTGTCTCGCCGTTTTCGTTTTTATATACATAGAGCTCACCGGGGCGAAAATGGCCCACCGGCCGCACAATAAGTAAATCGCCGCTTTTAAAGAGCGGCCACATAGAGGAGCCTTTAACAATAAAGGATATTGTTTTTATATTGCCGGAAGAGCGCTTTTTTCCACTTTCCATTACAATATGCCAACCCGACAGCTGTTAAAATGCCAGAACCGTTTGCGCGGCCCTGGGGCCATTTTAGCATAATTTCATAAAAAAGCTTGGCTAATAGTTTTATCTTGAATGGAGGCTAAATTATCTTGATAAATCAGAGAGATATTATACTGACGGGGTTATGTTGACTTGCAGATTAATATACTATTATAGCACATCTATGACCATTTGCGTCACAGCCATCGTCACATTGGTCAGCCGCCTCGGCATCCCAGAAAGATTCGCCAACAAGAACAGGAACAGGGGGCATATCGCTGGGGGTAAGCAGCTGAGTAGCTTTGCCAAAGAGATTTACGCAAGCTTTTTCAACTTTTTCTTTGGCTACACCGCCTTCGGTAGTGCAAGACCAAACATGGTCTTTACAGCCATCGTCAACCAGTGTGCCATTATCATCTTTCACACAAACCGGGACATTTATGAAAGTAAAATTGTGATAGAAAGCGGCAGTTTCATTATTTCTTGCCAGCATTTGATCAATATCGGCATCATCAAAAGGAGCAGGTATTAAACGGCATTCGCGGTCGCTGGGGCAGGAATGTTCGGCAACTTTGCAAACAGTTTCACCATTATTATCTTCAACACAACCACAGTAAAGAGCCTTGGTTAGTTTACGAGTATCATTATCGTATCCGGAGCAGGAGTTGTTAAAGAGATACGGGTCACAAGGATCACCGACTTTTTTCCCTACACCAGAATCGGCATCGCTTACCACACACTTGGAGCCATCGCAAGACGAACAAGCTTTGATAGTGGTAACAAGCACATTATCGCCTGTCACACTCTTCATGCATTTTTGCTCAAGAGAGGAGACAAAGGAATCGTCATCAGTGTCGGCATCACATTGGGTATTATTATATGTACTATTACACAGTTCATCTGTAAGCCCTGTGGGGTCCAAAACGCAGCGGCTACGCGGCTTGCCATCGCTAAGTTTAACGGTTTTACACACAGTTTCTTGGGCCTCAATAATTGGGCAGAATAATTTTGCTACTTTGTTATCTTTGCAAACAATGATGTTCTCGGTGCCATCGCAACGCGGAATAAAGGTAACGGGGTTGCAGGCGTCATTTTCTTTTACCGGCGTCACAGCAAATGGGTCATCAGGGACACAGGCATGGTGCTCAAGATCGCAGAACCAATCCTCACCGGTTTTCAGAGCCCCTTTTGTACAATCGGCAGGTCCTTCACAATAGGGATCAGGCTGCTGATTGTTATTGTTGTTCTGATTGTTTTGGTTATTGTTGTTCTGATTGTTTTGGTTATTGTTGTTCTGATTGTTGTTGTTCTGGTCTTTTTGGTTATTTTGATTGTTTTGGTTGTTCCCTTCGTTCTCGTTACCTTTGCAAGCACCAAGGGACAGTGCCAGCATCATGCTCATTAGAAACACATTCTTACTAAGTTTTTTCATTTTTAAACTCCTTCGTCGCAAAATTTTTGCTATATGCGCGACAAGAGAAATGATTAGCACAGCAGGAGAGAAAAAAGCAAACATTTTCGTCAGAAAAAGAAAGAAAAAAATAGTCTATAATATCAATGACTTATAAATTTTATATTTTATAAAATCAGCTCAAAAATCAGCGACATTTTTGTCATAATAAAAATGCCTTTTTGGCCACTTTAAACAGGTAATATTTGCTTTTGGACTCATTTTTCAGCACAAATAAATGGTATGACATTTTTGTCAGGCAGCCGGCGGCTATTTAGCAATTTATGGCTTCAGCGCCAGATTTTCCCAGATTTTAAAAGTATGATCAAAAAGAGCGGCGAACCGATAAAGGCGGTGACAACACCTATCGGCAGCTCAACCGGAGTTAGACTCCTGGCTAAGGTATCCACCAGCAGCATAAAGAGTGCACCTATTAGAGCGGCGGTAGGAATAAGGCGGCGGTGGGAGGCACCAACCAGAGCGCGGGCGGCGTGGGGTATCAAGAGGCCTACCCAGCCGATGGTGCCTACAAGAGCCACGACAGAGCCAGTCATCATGGTGGCCAAAATGACAAAAAGCAGCTTTAAAAGGCGCGTTTCGGCACCAAGAGCGCGGGCTTCCTCATCACCGCAGGACAAAAGGTCCAGCCACCAGGAGATCATCACCAGCAGAAAAAAGCAAATAAACACAATAGCAGCGGTGATATAGCACTCTTTTTCACCAGCGGCGGAGAGGCTGCCAAGAAGCCAAAAATTGATGGTTTGCAGCTTGTTAAATGGGTCGGCCAGCACCTTTATGAGCGAGATGCCGGCGCTCGCCAGTGAGCCGATAACAATACCGGCCAGCACCAATACAAAGACCGAAGATCGCGAATGGCCGATGAGCTTACCAACTAAAAGCGCCAGGCCAACGGTCAAAAGGCCGCCCAGAAAAGCGGCTATTTCTATTTGCCAGACGGTGGCGTCAAAATATATAGCGAGTGCCGCCCCAAAACCGGCACCGGCAGAAACTCCCAAAATATCGGAAGAAACCAAGGGGTTACGAAAAATAGCCTGGTAGGTGCCGCCGGCACTGGCGAGCGCAATACCGGTGATAATAGCGGCTAAAATACGCGGCAAGCGCAGGTGCAGAAGCACCCAGCCCGGTGTGCCGGGCTCCATAGAAACACTAGCGGCAAGAGCGGAAAAATCAAAGCTAAAGCGCCCCATGAAAAGGGAAAAAACAGCGGTACTCAGCAAAATAAGGGCTAAAACAGCTACAAAGGCTTTAAAATGTTCGGTGATTTTTAGCACTTTGGCCTTTCTGGCGCAAACTTACCTTCAGCGGTTCCGCCAATTTGCGGAGCCTATTTAGCACACTTAAGGCCGGGCGGCCAATAGGGAAGAAAGGATAACGATTTTTCTTAAGTAACACCAACCTACTTTAATAAAGCCATTAACAAAATATTTTCTATTGCCGCACCGTTGTGGCTGTGTTAGCCTTTTACCTGTTTTTGTTTGGCTTTTAAGGAGCTTCACATGAAAAAAACGCAACTGGCTTTCACGTTTTTAATGGCCACAATTACTCTCTTCTACGCTGCCTGTGCCGGAAACGGCACTTTAGAGCCCGGTACCGCCATCTGCCCGGCCGGTACCACCGCTCTGGAAAACGGTAAGTGCCAAATCAATGATTTTATCTGCCCGGCCGGCGCTGAGCTCAATTCAAGCGGCAAATGCGTGGTAAGCAAAGCTGCTTGCCCCGCTGGCACCAAAGAGGACGGCTCAGGTAATTGCCTGGCGCCCAAAATCTGCCCGCCCGGCACCGTGGAAAGCTATGTTATGGACGGCGCATCGGAAATTTTGAGCCACTGCGTCATCTTAGCTCGGGATTGCCCGCCAGGTAGCAAGCTCAACGATAACGGGCAGTGCATTATCAGCGAGAAACTGTGCCCGGCCGGCAGCAATTTTGATGGCACCTCTGGGTGTGTCATCGCTGAAACTTCCTGCCCCACTGGCTCTTTGGCTAATGAGGATGACGAGTGTATTGTTACCAGCCGTATTTGCTATGACGGCTCATCTTTAAATGCCCTGGGCCAATGTGTGATTAATACCAGTGAATGTAGCGAAGGCGTAAAAAACGGTGAAGGGAAATGCATCATTACCAATGTTTCTTGCCCTGATGGCTCAGTTTCCGATGGCAACGGCTATTGTATAATTAGCGCTACAGAATGCCCCGAAGCCTCAGTAAAAGATGGCTCCAGCGAAGGCCGCTGCATTATCAGCCAGGCTGTCTGCCCGCCAGGCACCAATATTGACAGCAACTCCGATTGTGTCATCGCTGAAACTTCCTGCCCCGATGGTTCAAGCGAAAATGAGCTCGGTGAATGTCTTATTTTGAGCCGCGTTTGCTCTGATGGCTCATCTTTAAATAGCCAAGGCCAGTGCATTATTAATGAACGCCTTTGCCCGGAAGGCTCCAGCAAAAATGAGAACGGAGAGTGTGTTATCGCCGCTACTATCTGCCCGGAAGGCTCCAGTAAAAACAATAGCGGCGAGTGTGTTATCGCCGCCACTATCTGTCCAGAAGGCTCCAGCAAAAACAATAGCGGCGAGTGTGTTATTGCCGCCACTATCTGTCCAGAAGGCTCCAGCAAAAACAATAACGGCGAGTGTGTTATTGCCGCCACTATCTGCCCGGAAGGCAGCACATTTATCGGCTCGGATTGTGTTGTTAATAGTACCTCGTGCCCGAGTGGCTCCACATTCAACAACCTGGGTCAATGTATCATCAACGAAACAGATTGCCCGGAAGGTTCTCTTAAAACAGCCGATAACAAGTGTTTAATCACGACCAAAATTTGCCCGGAACACAGCACAATGAGCGCAGATGGCCTCTGCGTAATCAAAGCCACCATTTGCCCCACTGGCTCCGAAAAGAATGGCAACGGCGAATGTGTTATCAATTCAACAATTTGCCCGGAAGGCAGCGCTAAAGACGCTTCTGGCGTCTGTGTCATCTCGGCCTCAGAGTGTCCAGTCGGCACCAGCAAAAATGGCGAAGGTCGCTGCGTTATCTTAGCCACCATTTGCCCCAGCGGCTCAACAGGCAATAGCTCCGGCCAATGTATCATTGATGCCACCATCTGTCCGGAAGGCACCAGCAAAAACGAGGCCGGGAAATGCGTCATCGCTGCCACCGAGTGCCCCAGCGGCACCAGCATGATTGGCCAGAATTGTGTGGTAACTAGCACGATTTGCCCGGTAAATTCCGACAAAAACGAGCTCGGCCAATGTGTGGTTGATCGCACTGTTTGCCCCGCCGGTTCCAGCGAAATAAATGGCCAGTGTGTAATAAATGCCACTGTTTGTCCCGCTGGCAGCACTTTGATAGCCGGAGACTGTGTGCTGGATGATGTAGTGTGCCCACAGGGCAAAGTGCTGAAATATGGCGTTTGTGTGGAAGAAAAACTAGCTAACGGCACGCAGTGCAATTCAGCCAGTGAGTGCGAAAGCGGCTACTGTGTGGATGGCGTCTGCTGCAACAACAGCTGCCCCACGCCGGATAGCTGCGTAAACGGCACACACATCAGCTACAGCTGCGCCACCAATCCAGGTGTGTGCGAGATGAGCGCCATCAGCTGCGGCAATTATATTTGCGAGCCAGGTGCAAATACTTGCAAAGATGTTTGTGCCGATGATCTTAATTGCCAAAATGGCGCTTTTTGCATCAGCGGCGAATGTGTTAACACCTGCCTAAAAGGCTCTGGTTTTTATGGTCGCGATTGCCATGCCTGCCCAGACTGCGGCCATGGCACTTGTGACGATGGGCGCAGTGGCAGCGGCAAGTGTATCTGCGAAGAAGGCTTTAGCGGCCAAAATTGTAATAACCAATTTCCAATGTGCACAAAAAAATACAATGTTTACGACCAGGTAAGTGCCAGCGATTGTTATTTTGTTGATACCCGCGCCACGCCAAGAAGCTACCCGGTAGTAGCCATAGGTAATCAAATCTGGCTAGCCGAAAATATGCGCTATGATGGTGTTGATTATCATCCTGCACCTTATGGTGGTGATTCTGGGTTCGCTAGCTATCTTTATAGTTGGGCTGATGCACAAAATGTTTGCCCAGATGGTTGGCATATGCCGTCAAGGCAAGAATATGGTATTCTCATAAGTTACGTAAAATCTAATAGTAATGATGGAAACACTGCCTTTTATTTAACTGCCCAATGTTCCGATTGGGATTATTGGTATGATACATACCCATATTATACTAATTATTTTGGCTTTTCAGCTTATCCGACTGGTGGAGGATTACCCGCTCAAAATTGCCTTGATAACAACCATTATGACTACAGTCAATGTTGGCGTAAAGATGATGGCAGTGTAATATGGAGTTCTACTAATGCTGGTGAGGATTCTTATGGAAAGTATGCTTATACACTGTCTATATACCGACCTGACGATACTCCGAATACTTGGGCCTCATATGTATTAGATAAATATGATGAATATGCTGTGTTTTATTGGCCAGTTCGCTGTCTTATGGATTATAGTTGCGGTGACCATGGCGAGTTTGATAACCAGCGTGGCTGCGTTTGCGCAACTGGCTGGAGTGGTGAAAGATGTGAAAAATGTGCCAGCGGCTTTAGTGGACCAAATTGTGAATGGCAACATGGTTATGTACAAGATGAACGCGACGGTAATAAATATCGGACTGTTATGATTGGTGAACAAAAATGGTTAGCCGAAAATATGCGTTACGCCGAAGTTACTCATTATTCAGTTGGTGGCGATAGTGCTAATGATGCGACATATGGCTATCTTTATACGGCACTCAATGCCCAAAATGTTTGCCCAGTCGGTTGGCATTTACCAACAAAAAGCGAATTTAATACATTAAATACCTATGTAACTGCTCATAAAACAAGTTCATCAAACTTTTTAGCTCTTATTGCCAACAGTGCTGATTGGTCTGCATATGCCTTACAGGGTGGGGATGATTTTGCTTTTGGAGCTCTTCCTAGTAGCAATAATAGCCAAGATTTTGGTACCAATGCATATTTTTGGAGTAATACACCCAGAAGTGAAGCCAATCAATCATATCAATATTACTTCTATTTAAGTAATGGTAGTAGTACAAGTTATACCTCAGCAAATGGAAATTTTGCTGTACGTTGTGTTGAAAACTATAGCTGCCCAACTCATGCCAGATGGGATAATCGATTCGGTTGTATTTGCACAACAGGCTGGACTGGTGAAAGATGTGAGACTTGTGCTGTTGGTTATAGCGGAGAGGACTGTACTTGGTCTGGGGGTTATGTAGAAGATAGTCGAGATGGTGAAAGTTATAGAACCATTACTATTGGTACTCAAACCTGGCTGGCTGAAAATATGCGTTATACAGGTGTTACTCATTATTCAGCTGGTGGGGAAAGTTCTAATGATGCTATTTACGGTTATCTATATTCTTGGGATGATGCCCAAAATGTTTGCCCATCAGGTTGGCATTTACCCACACAAAATGAGTTTAATACACTATATACATATGCAAATACCCATAAAAGCAGCTCTTCTACATTTTTAGCTCTCATTGCCAAAAATGGTGACTGGTTGGAATATATGTATGAAGGTGGGGATGATTTTGGCTTTTCTGCGCTTCCAGCCGGCAATTACTACTCAGACAACTACAACTATTTAGGTATAAGCACCTTCTTCTGGTCTAGTACAGAGTACGATAGTTCCAACGCATACTATTTGTACTACGTTGCTAATAACAATGCCAATGTGTCAAATACCAATAAGACACGCGGCTACTCCGTCCGCTGCGTAAAGAATTAAAGCTGAGCAGCCCGTCGCAGGCGGGTAGCCAGTCCTGCCCCACTTTCTTCTTGCCCCCATTCGCTAAGTCTGCTAAAAGCCATCCCACAACTTAAAAAAGCCACTAGGAGATTATCATGGCTAATGAAGTACCGTATTCCGTAGAAGAAGAAATAATCCACTTAACCCCGGAACAGCGCGCCACCATCACCGTCACCAATGACTATGTCTTTCGCTGCCTCTTCGGCGACACCAAAAATGAAAAGCTTTTACTCTCGCTAATAAACGCTGTCCTACGCGACAGCAAGCAGGAAGAAGTTAGCTCGGTAACCATCACAAGCCCTTTTAATTATAAACAAACTTTTAATGATAAAGAATCCATAACCGATGTAAAAGCGGTGGCCAAAAGCGGCGAAATTTTTGATATTGAGATGCAGGTTTTAAAAGAGAGCGATTATATGAAGCGCATTCTTTACTACGCTGCCCACAATATCAGCTCGCAGCTGCCGAAGGGAGAACACTATTCCGCCATTCATCCGGTTATTTGCATAAATGTGCTGGCTTTTGAGCTTTTTAAAGAGGACCGGCGGCCCCACCACTTTGCCGAGATTATGGAGGTGGAGAGCCAAAAAGTTTTAACCGATGATCTGGGTTTTCATTTTCTGGAGCTCACAAAGCTTAAAGATTGTGCTAATATTGACGGTGAGCTAAGTGAGTGGCTCAATTTCTTCCGGCATGGGCACGAGGAGTATTATATGGTTAGCGGAGCTTATCAAGCCGTTGTTGATGCCAATAGCTGGTTTGAGAATTTCAAAGCCAATGACTATATGAGCAGCAAAGCCTTTCAAAGAGCCAAACACCTGCGCGATGAGGAAGCTATTCGCAAAGCCGGCTGGGAAGATGGTAGAGAAGAAGGGCTGATAGCGGGCAGGGAAGAAGGCAAGACTGAAGGCAAGCGCGAAGATGCCAGAAAAATGCTTGATTTTAACATGGAGATTGCCACTATTTCTGCCGTCACCGGTCTTTCAGC
>JAEEML010000026.1 GCA_016283195.1 Deltaproteobacteria bacterium
AAGACGAAGAACTGGTATTAGGCCATGAAACCACCCTGCCGCCGGAATCGGTGGAAAAAGACACGGTTGAGCGCCTGCACTCCAACTGGGAAATGCGCGAAACACTGGCCGACGGCCGCCGCGTGGCCTGGGTGCCCGGCGTGGATGATATTGATGTTATCTTAGGCGGCCACCTGCACATAGTTTTGAATCCTTCCAAGGTTTTGACCGCCCCCAACGGGCGCACCACCATCGTCTGCCACTCCGGCGCTTTTGCCAAATATGTCGGCCGCCTCGATGTGATGCTACGCGATGATATAGTGGGCGATGACGGCCGCGATTTGACGGAAGCGGAAATGGGCGACCCGGATGTCACCAAGATAAAACGCCCCGGCAAGCGCATCGTCTCGCACAAATATCAAATCTTCCCCATTGATAATCGCCTGAAAAATCAAGAAGATCGGGCTGTTGCCAAAGTTATGGAGCCCTTCCTCTTCAGCATGAACCAGGATCTTGACCTGGCCCGGGTATTTGCTTACGCGCCGCACAACATTCACCGCACCTCAAAGCATGGCAACGGTGATTCGGCCCTCGGCAACCTCATCACCGAATCGATGCGCCAGCGCCGCCGCGTGGAGGCCGAGTTTGCCGTCACCAATACTCTGGGTATGCGCGATTCCATCTACGCCGGCCCCGTCTCTTTGGAAGACCTTTTCAACATTTTCCCCTTTGAAAACACCGTCACCGTTATGTATGTCAACGGCCGCGAAGTGCAGGACCTCTTTAATTACATGACCGAGCGCTCGGCGAGCCGCGGTTGCCAAAGCCAGGCCATGTGTTCCGGCGCGAGCTATGTGCAAAACTGCGCCCAGGTAAAACTCAATCAGCATCTCTATGCCTGTAACGCGCCCACCGATTGCTGCCAATATCGCGATAACGGCTGCACCTGCGCCCCCGGCAAAGAAGAAGAGTGCAAAAACGCGCCCAACACTCCGGGCATCTGGAGCGATGCCGGCAAGTGGGAATGCAATCTGCACGCCTGCTACATGGACCCGGCCGAAGATATCATGATCAACGGCGTGCCGCTCATCAAAGATTCCACTTACAAACTGGCCACCAATGACTATCTGGCCGCCGGCGGCAGTGGTTTCAAAGTCTTAAAGCGCAACACCACTAAATTCGACACCGGTGTCTCTCTGCGCGACAACTTAATTGAATTTTTGGGCACTTTCCCCACTTGCAAACAGTGGGCGGAAGCGCATGGCACCTGCTCGCACAGCGACTCGGTGAGCCAGGCTCTTTGCGAGGATTTAACGGTTAAATACCCCAACGTCTCCTGCGTCGATACCGAAGAAGACGGGCGCATCAAAATCAGAGTCAGCCAGGAATCCATGTCCGGCGGCATCCACAGCGGCTGCACCGGCCCCGGCTGTGACGAAGAGGGAGGCACCTGATGAAACACACCTCTTGGTTAATAATAGCCCTTTTACCTCTCCTCCTGGCTGCTTGCGAAGTAAAAAAGCCTGGGGCTCCTGAAGGCTTTGGCGGGCCCGACACATACACTGCTTTTAGGACTTTTCGGCCTAGCAGTTTGCCGGCTGCTACGGAAGTTGGCAGCTTTGCTGTGCATATTAACGGTGTAAACGAAGGTTTGGTGCCGGCCGAGTGCAACGGTAGCTCCGTTGACAGAGCCAATATTTGTAATTGCGACCCTTCCCAGCGCGGTAAAAGCCCCAGATGCCCTTATGAATTTCCAACAGCGGACACTCCGGTTACCGTTACTATCACGGCTGAAGCTTTAGACCATAACGGCAACTTTTTACCGACTTATACCGGCTACGCCATGATAACTCCCCGTTCGGGCAAAATAGCTAGCAAATGCGACCCGTTGGGACCAAACGACCCTATTTGGTGTAACAAGAAGGCAAACACCGATCCTACAGCTTATTCACCGAGCCCCGAAGGCGAGATGCTTTATTTTGAAAACGGCCTTTCCGAGGCCAAAACTTTCCAAATAATACATGCTTACGGCCCCATGCGCATTTGGGTAGAAGATTGCGGTTCTTGGTGGAATGTCGCTGGAGGCACCAGCGTCAATACCGTCTTTGGCACCTTTGCCAGCGGTATTTCCGATGCTGTCTATTTTGCCGGCCCCACTATTAAGCAAATGCAAATGACCGATGACAATACCACCAGCCCCTTGGTGCCTCACAGCGCCGATATTTGCGCTATTTTGTCCGACCCGCGCTATGCTTACGGCGAGGATGTCTCCCAGCAAGGTTATTCGAGTGAGCCCGTTTTGGGTATTGTGGGCACTTTTGTTGATGATAACGGCGAGTTACAAAATTCCGGCCCGCCGAACATGGGCGAATTTTTTACTATAAACCGCGGACGCATGGTGGTAACCGCTCTCGATAACGCCGGCTTCTTTGTTACCGATATTTCACCGGATTTTTCCACCGAAGGCTTTAACCACCTTTATATCTTTAATTTCAATTATCCCGAAGGGCTGGAAGTGGGCACGGAACTTGCCTCTTTGCAAGGAGCGCCGATTGAATTTACCGGCACCACCCAGTTGCAACAGCCTTCCTGGACTGTAGCCAAAGTGGAACCCAGCGAAGCCGCACCGTTGCCTGCGCCCATCAATATAAGCGCCAGTATGTATGCCAGCAGCTTAAATACTTATGGGCGCAATCTTTCCGACAAAATGAATTTGGAAAAACTTGAAGGGGCACTGGTTACTATGGATAATCTGGCTCCGGCCACTGATTTTGCCAT
This sequence comes from Deltaproteobacteria bacterium, assembly GCA_016283195.1. Taxonomy (GTDB): domain Bacteria; phylum JAEEML01; class JAEEML01; order JAEEML01; family JAEEML01; genus JAEEML01. The sequence goes on from JAEEML010000026.1 coordinate 2,758, forward strand.
CCATTTTGCCGACGGCTCCTCACTTTCCGCCAATTGCGATTCGAACAATTCCGGCAGTATCGAGCGCGCCAACAGCCAAGTCGAAGGTGAACTCAGCCCAACTATCGAGGAGCTTAATGTAAATTATCCAAGCCTGGCTAAAGCTTGCGGTATTTCTGCTTATAACGGCAAAATCACCAACCCGCAAAACGCTTTTGAATATTGTTGCGAGCGCGTTTGCTACGAAGATATCAATTGCACCGAAGAGAGCTCTTTCATCTCCTATTATCAATGGGCCGCCGGCGTCACCGGTAAATACGAGGATGACGGCACTTGCAAAACCACCAACAAGGACGGCTCCCCCGGCCCCCAATGCCCGGTTATGCCCAAAGCCGGCAAGGAATATACCTCTTGTCCTAAAAATGACGGCGGCGAGGCCTGCTTTGCCAAAATTGCCATCATCAGCACCTATGCCAAACCGGAATTTGACCCGCTGGCCTTTGCCCGCGAGCAAATCAAAAAGCCCTTAAATGAGCGCAAATGTCTAAAAGTTACCGGTAATTTGCGGCAGGTACTGGCTGCCAGGCCGGTGTGGGTAATAGTTTTAAGAGGCCCGGATGATTTAGTGGAACACGATTGTTACTGAGTTTTAAACGTTTATTAGCCCGCAAAGGGTTTTAAGGGAGTAGCCAATGAAAAAAATGCTAGCAGGTTTGGGATTCATCTTCTTATTAACCCAAGCCACCCCGCTTCAGGCCCAAGTTGCCGATGCCTCTTCGGAAGAGGCAGAAGTAAAAGCCGCCGAAAACGATGCCGCAAGTGAGGCTCAAGAAGAGGCTCAAGAGCCTACGGCCGCAGAGACCCCGGCTGAGCCGGACACAGCCGACACCGAAGCCGAACTTGAAGCCATGGCCGCTGCTTCTTCAGCTGCCATAGCCGCCAAAGAAGAAAAAGACAGCATTGACGCCTTAACTGATAAAGAAGAAAAGAAAAAAGCCAAAATGACCTTTACCCAGTGGGCTCGCGACTTTTTGGATACCCGCGTCACCTTTGGCTTTGCCGATGATAACGTTTTGGCCGGCCCGCAGGAGAGTAATCCTTCTTCGCCATCGGCACCGAACTTTACCCCTTCTAATTCCAACAACCTCTTCTTTGATAATTATGACACCAAAGACAGCGGCTTTGAAACTTTAACCCACCTGGCCGTTTATGCCAAAGATCCAGGCTTCTTCCGGCACTGGCAAACCGAAGCCGGCTTGGTCATTCGCGCCCAGATTAACGCCGAAGCCAATATCGCCCTCTCTGATGCCGGCTCCTTTATCCAGATTCACCGCTACCTGGCCAGGAGCGAAGGCAAGAAAAATAAAGAAGGCTTTACTCTGACTCTCTTTCCCATGAGCGCCGACCGCTTCCGCCTCGGTTACTCCTATGCCATCTCCTGGGGCGGCTCCAAGATCTTCCGCAATGCCGGTGCCGTACCCGGCCTGAAATTCCAATTTAATACCGACCGCATGTATGCCTTTTTGGGCTTTAAAACCGGCCTCACCCAGCAAGATATGGACGACGGCACCAAAGAAAAAGATACCGTTTGGGGCATTTTAGCCGGCTTTGGTGTAGATATCATCCCCATGCTGCGCTTTGAGATGAACGGCGGTTTCTTTGACCGCGGCACCATCGATAAACAAGAAGTGCGCACCGCTCCCTTCCAGGGCTTTGGCGGCAGTGCCCAACTGGCCTTCCATAAAGGTATGGATATCGGTACTTCCATCGACTTCCGCCTTTACAAAAACGATCCCGATGTAGCTACCACCTTCTTTAAAGAAGAGCGCTATGCCGATACAGTCTCCGTGGAAGCCAAAACCGAATTCTCACTCTTAGGGCAAACTTTGCAAAATCCGGAAAAGGCTTCAGCGACCGTCATCCAAAAAGCCAAAGCCTGGGATATCAATTTCAAATTAAAGAGCGGCTTTTTGCGCGTCCATGCCGATTTCCTTATGCGCGACCTCTCTTTCTTACTCTTTAATGTGCCTTCAAGCCCCTCTTATATGGATTTCCCCAGTGGTATCGAACCGCACCCGGAAATTTTCTTTGCTGCCGGTTTTGATTACTATTTTGAAAAACCGCGCCTCACTCCCGGCCTCGTTTTGGGTATTCAGCGCCCGGCCAACTTCACCGGCAAAGCTAATACCGGTAACTTAACCAACAGCACTTTAGGTATTCAAACCTTTGTCTTCAGAAGCGACACCGATGTGGATATTCTTGATGCCAACGACAAAGTGGGCATAGTTTTTGCCGCCAAAGCCACCCTAAAATGGGATCTTTCGCGCATTATTTCCAGTGCCTTTGAACTCCAATATAGTTATGACCCCAACAAAACAACCTTTAAACAGGATGCCACCGGTATTGTAGCTCCCGAACGTGAACACTTATCTCCGCATATTTTGGGTTTCAATATACTGGTCAGAGCTAAATTTTAATGACTGATTCCACTACTCCTATTTCCAATACCGCAGAAAATAATAATGCCACTTATATAGCCCCCTGTCAGGGGCCGGCCGATAAGTGGACGGATATGGAAAAACTATTTTTCAAGATCATGCTCTCGGAAGCCGGCCGGGAACTCATGGCCGCCGGCTATAATGAAGATGTCATCGTCTTTCACGAGCGCCCCAAAAAGCATACTAATATACTCATGCGCTATGATGAGGCCCGCCTCAAGGAAATGCAGGATTTTTTGCTGCACCACCTCGCGGCGGGGGGGGATCCGGCCACTGTGGTGCTTTTAGGCGGTGAGAGCGAAAAAGCTGCCGCTTTTTTTGAGCTCCCCGATTCAGGCAAGGTGCGAAGAAAATTACAGTTTATCCATATTGATGATAATCAAAAGCGCCATATTATAAGAGGAAAAGATGGCGGGCTGGCGGCCGCGGAAGCGCGTAATTTGAATTTACCGCCCCCGACGCTGGCCCAAATAACCGCTTATCAACATCGCCTTTTTGTGGCCAAAGTGCGCTTTTTTGAAGAATGCCGCGCAGTGGCCCTTTTTCAAAATAGGCTGGCAAGCGTTACGCCCTGGGGCACTTATGCCATTTTAGCCATTTTGGCTATTTACGCCGCTTTAACTATGTTTCTCGGCGGTTTTGATAATACCCCCACGCTGGTGCGCCTGGGTGCCCTGGTGCCGGACAAAGTGCGGGCCGGCGAGTGGTGGCGTCTTGTCACCTGCGGCTTTTTGCATGGCGGGTTTATCCATCTTTTGGTTAATAGCTATGCCTTTTTTATCCTGGGCGGATTTTTGGAGCGCCTCCTGGGTAACTGGCGCTTTTTAGTCCTTTATTTTACGTCTCTACTGGCCGGCGCGCTCTCTTCCACCTTTTTTATGGATGGCGGGCTCAGTGTTGGGGCCTCCGGAGCCATTTGGGGGCTCATGGCCGCCGAAGCGGTGCTCATCTTTTTACCGCGCGGCCTCTTGCCGGAAATGGTGACCGATAACGCCAAAAGGAGCGTTATTTACTGCCTGGCCATCAACCTGCTCATCTCCTTTACGCCCTCCATTGACATGAGCGCGCACCTGGGCGGCGGTTTTGCCGGAGCCATTCTCATGGCCAGCGGCCTTTTGACTTACGGCCTGCCGCAAATCGGCCAAAGAGCCACACCCCACATGCAGTTTTCGGCCCGCCTGTACCAGATTTTGGGCGCTATAGTCACTGCTCTCGCGGCGGCAACTCTCCTCATTGCTCTGCAAGAAGGGCGGCCCTTCAGCCTGCACGAATTGCCAAAACTGGTTAAAACCGAAGCCTTTGGCGCCGAGCTGCAATATCCGGCTTATCCCGGCAAAAAGCCAATTTTAGAAGCCGATAATGCCTTAAATTCCGGCGATTTACGCCAAGACCCGGCGGTATTTTCCTTAACTGTCTCTGACCTCCCGGCCGGGGGTAAAACAGAAATAGACGCCTATATGCAAACTCTGCTCTCAGAGATTATGCGTAACTCCAAGGGCGATAAAGATTTCCCCAAACCCCATGTGCGCTCCATTAACGGGCCAAAGCAGATTATTGAGCTCACTTTTAAGGGCCGCTACACTATAAAACGCTACTTTTGGCCGGCCTGCGGCCACCTCTGGCGCCTCGATATGATGGTGTGGCCAATCTATGAGCAAGACTTTAGAGGCCTTCCCGAGCGCATTATAAATGCAACCTGCAAATAATTTTATAATTTTAGCTAGTTGGTAGGAAGTGCCAGCTGCCAGGCCGGCTCCGGCAAACGCCCCAGAGCAGTGTGCTCTTTTTGTGCACTAAGGCGGCGATAATTATAGTTTTTTTGCCATGGATGGCTAAGTTCCTCCTTGGTAATAAAGCCGTTTTCATAAAGAGCCTTAAGCTCTGCCGGATATTCGCCAAAGGTTAAATAGTAAGCCTCAAGAGCCTCAGCTAAAACAGTCAGGCGCTCTCTACTTAGAGATTCTTCCAAAAATGTCTCGCTATATGCCCTAAAAGCGGCTCTATTTTCCGCCTTTTCACAAGCCGGCATAAAGAGCATATTAAGCAAAAATAAGCCGCAAAACCCCATTTTTAAAATGCTGTTTCTCATTTTTCCGCCTCCAGACAGCTGCCGCGGATACCCACAATAAGAGTTATTAAAAGAATAAGAATACCGCTTACTTTTAAAAAGAAGAGACCGCCGGCGGCAATCATAAACGGCAAGTCTATAAAGTTAAAGCCGAGCGCCAAATTTATAATGGCCAGTGTATAAAGCAAAAGATAGATAAGAGAGCGCTTGCGACCGGTAAAAAACAAAGTGGCCGGCGGAAAGACAAACGCTAAAATTTTTAAAAAGTGTCGCATAAGTTTCTGGCGCTTAAAATAAGAAACAGTAAACCATCTTTTAGGTTTAACCTCTGGATTTTTAAGGCCGTTTTGCCGATAAGCCTCCTCTTGATAACAATCATAACAAAGCTCCCGGTGAATCATACGCGGGTGGCAACGCCGGCAAACCGGGCGGCCGCAGCGTTTGCATTTAGTGGGAGCTTCGCGGCGCACAAAAGAGGTATAGGCAAAGAGGATAAGCCACAATAAAGCACTGAAAATCATATAATTAGCTCGCGGCAAGGGCGATAATTGCTGCCAAATCTGCGGCGCTAAATATTCTTTGTTATAATGCGCATAGTCGCTATGAGCGCTAAAAAAAGACTTCTCGTATGGCGGGTAAGCCATATAAAGCTCCTCATATTTGGCTGCAATATCACTTAGTTTTACCGTTTCGGCAGTATTTAAAGCGCTGGCCTGTTGCAAATAAAGCGCGGCCTCGCTGGTCTTTATATTGGCATAATAAAGGCGTACTAAATCAAAATAAGCCGTTAAATTATCACCATTTAGTTGTATGGCCGTTTCTAAGCTGTGTTTGGCGCCAGCAAAATCATCGAGCAATTTTGCGGCAATAGCCACCCCAACCGCCGCATCGGAGGCCAAAGCCGGCTTAGTCCCTGCGAGTTCCAAATAGCGCCGGGCATGTTCATAACTGGCCTTCAAGGTTAGATTAGCCAAGTTACCTGATTTTAAGGCTTTTAGCCCGAGCACATAAAGTTCCTCTGGGCTAAAAACGGTTGCCGGATCTTCACCTTTTTCCCGACTTTTCAGCTCCCTGGCCAAAAGTCTGTTATTGTGCGGTGAGGCCATAGGATCCATAGCCACCATGTATAAATCGAAGTCTCTGCTACCGACAGCATTAAGCGGGGCCACAAGGCGGGGCATGAGGAGAGAAAAAAGAAGCATTATTGCTAATAATATCGAATAGATAAAGCGTTCATAGCCACTCATTACCACCCAAATAAGCGCCCCATAGAGCAGCAAATACCATGGCCAGCCCAGCTTAAAAAGCGGCGGCAGAATAAGAAGCACAAGAAAAACAAGCAGCACTAAAAGAGGGGAAGTTCCGCTAGGGAAAAGATGGCCAAATTCGTGAATTATAAGGCGAAAACGGTGCATATATGTAAGCAGGAGGAAAAACAGACTAAAAATGAAGAAAAAGCGGAGGGCAATCATGAGCATATTGCCCTTAAAATGGTTACTCTCGCGCCAATCGGCAAATTGCAAAGCCAAAACGGAGGCTAATTCTTCTAAATAAACCGGCGGATTTAAAAAGTGATTTTTTACATTAAAAAGAAAGAGCGCCAGGTGATTTTCAATATCATCGGGGGCCAGTTCTTTGGCTTTTTGCAGATATTTTTCGGCCAGTAGCGTATCGTTGCGCTTTTCTGCTTTAGTTGCCTCCTGGCGCAAAACCCGCCCAAGAGCAAAAACATCGGCCCAACCGGCGAGCTCTTTCATGGCCAGAGCTTTATCAATAAGTTGGTCGGCGGCTTCATCTTTACTCTTTTGCATTAAAAAGCGCCGCTCCTCCCAAAGGCGCTCAAAATCCTGCCAGGAATAGCTGCTGCTTTTGAGGGCAAAAACGTTTTTTTTGCCCACCGCGGAATTTTCTTCCTGAGCCCGGGCTACAGCGGGAAGAAGAGCTAAAAAGCTGCAAATTATTAGCGAGAGAAATGTTTTTGTCTTATTCGTCATAGTATGATTTCCCATAAATTCACGCAGATACACATCTATTCACAAAACTTTTTATCACCGGCAAATCGGCGGCAAAAAAGCTCTCCACCGAGCCGTTAAAATATAATTTTGTCTCGTACAAAAAAGAGACAGCTGTAGCAATATTTTTAACTGAAGTCATATCATGACTCACTACTACCGCCGTAACATTATGCTCTTTGGCCAGGCGGCTTATTAAGGCATCGATATGGCGGGCAATTTTGGGCGAAAGTCCGGTAGTCGGCTCATCATAGAGAATATAGCGCGGTTTAAGAGCCATGGCCCTGGCAATAGCCACCCGCTTTTGCACCCCGCTACCCACCTGCGCCGGAAGCTCATCGGCCACCTTTTCACAATCTACCATTTCCAGGTATTTTATGGCCTTTTGTGCCGCCTCTTTGCGGCTCATCTTAAAGCGCTTGCGCATGGGCATAGCCACATTCTCCGCCAGGGAGAGTGAATCAAAAAGATTGGCATGTTGAAAAACCATCTGGCACCGCTCACGCACCGGGCTTAATTTATCTTCATTTAGAGCCGAAACTTCCATTTCATCAACAAAACACTTACCTTTATCCGGCTTTAAAAGGCCGATGGCATGGCGGATAAGCACACTTTTGCCCGCTCCGCTAAAGCCCACAATAAAATGCACGCCACCTTCGGGAATGGTGAGCGAAAAATCATCTAAAACCTTTTTCGCCCCAAAAGCTTTGCACACATGAGAAAAAACAATCATCAGTAAGCCTATACGGCCAAGTAAGGCCAAGCGCATACTATGATAATTTTTTGGGAAATTACAGTGCTATTTTTTAAAGCTCTTAACCTCTACATCGCCCGCCTGCTTGCTACTCGGAAATAGCCGGGCTTAAGAGTAATTATTTATTTCCCGATAGTTTTAGGCCTATTATGCCGATAGCTATCAAGAGCACACAGATAATTTGCGAAACCGAGAGCTCTTCTTTAAATAAAAACACCCCCAGAACCGATGTTCCCATTATCCCAAAGCCTGTCCACATGGCATAGGCTGTGCCGAGAGGCAATTTTTTTAGGGCCATAGCCAAAAAGAGAGCGCTGGCAATATAAGCGCCGAAAGTTATTATAGAGGGTACCACTTTAGTAAACCCGGCCGACCATTTCATGGCCAAAGCCCAAGTTACTTCCAAAATAGCCGCTATAGCGAGCATAAACCATTCCATTTTGCACCTTTTCCCTGGCCCAGAGGCCCAAAACCAAGCCCACATACTATGGCAAATTTTTATAAAATTGTAGGAGAACTTTTAGGCAGCTGCCAAGGGCAGTAACAAGGCCCTATATAGTTGAACCTTGCCCTTAATAGGCAACTTTAGTAAAAGGCTAAGAGCTGCCCGGCAGGCCGGCGTTGCCGCACAAGAAAGCCTTATGGATGAGCGAAGAACAGAGCAAAAATTTTATCGATAGCTGGCTGACCCGTGACCACAAAGAGTGTGAAACTGCGCTATTTTGGGTTTCTCTGCTCCAGGATGTGTTAGAAATTGACCGCCCGGCCGACTATCTGCAATTTGCTAAACCGCTGCCGCTATTGCCAAAGTGTTATATAGATGTTTACCTGCCCAAGGCCGAGGTTTTGGTGGCCATGCAAAACGCCGGCTGCGATCTGGATAAAGAGCAAGCAAGAGCCGACGGTTTTGTTACAACGCCCTATGGCCGGGCTTTAAGGTATGCCGCGGCCTTACCTCCAGAAGAAAAGCCAAGATATATAATTACTTGTAATTTCAAAGAGTTTAGAATTTATAATCAAGAAGATCCACCAAAGCCGCCGGTGGTTATCAAATTGGCGAATCTCACTAAAGAGGCCTATAAGTTAAATTTTATTACCGATGCCCATAAAGCGGCGCTGCGTCATGAATTTGCTTTGTCCATAAAAGCGGGCGAAATTGTCGGCGCTTTATATAAAGGCTTTTTAGAAGAATATCGCCAGCCGGAAGCAGAAAAAACGCTGAAAAGTTTAAATATTCTTTGCGTACGCTTGGTTTTTTGTCTTTTTGCCGAAAAGGCCGGGATTTTTGGCAAAAAAGGCCTATTTCTCAATTATCTTCAAAGCTTTGCTGCCTCTGGTATGCAGCGGGCATTACTGGCTCTATTCAAAACTTTGGCGACAAAAGAGCCAGATCGCGCTCCTGATATTGATAAAAAGCTGGCGGCTTTTCCACATATTAAGGGCGGCCTTTTTACCGAAGAGAAGATTGAAATTCCAATTTTTAGCGAAAAGCTGAAAAGTTTATTATTAAATAAGGCAGCCGCCGATTTTGACTGGTCTGGTATTTCTCCGACAATTTTTGGGGCAATTTTTGAAAGCACTTTAAACCGCAAGACGCGCCAAAATAATGGTATGCACTATACGGCGCCGGAAAATATCCACAAGGTAATAGGTCCCTTATTTCTTAATGACCTCAAAGCCGAACTAGCTGAAATCAGGCTAATAAAACAAGCTGATACGCGCCGGAAGCGTTTAAAAAATTTTAGAACAAAACTGGCAAATTTGACATTTTTGGATCCGGCCTGCGGTGCCGGCAATTTTTTAACCGCAGCCTATTTGTCACTAAGAGAGCTGGAAAACGAAACTCTTTTGCTTATGCCGATTAAGCAAATTAAATCAGCCGATAAAGCTATTATTCAAGTAAAAACTACGCAGTTTTACGGTATTGAAATCAATAGTTTTGCCGTTAGCGTTGCCCGCACCGCGCTCTTAATTGCCGAAAACCAAATGCTGAACAAAACCAGGGCTATCGTTCATAACCATTTGGATTTTCTGACATTATCAAGTTTATCAAATATTATTCATGGCAATGCTTTAAGAATGAATTGGAATAATGTAGTGCCCAAAGATAAAATTAATTATATCATTGGCAATCCGCCGTTTATAGGAAAAAGCTATCAAACAAATGAACAAAAAAAAGATTTACAAATAGTTTTTAAGGGAATTAATGGTTTCGGCAACCTTGATTATGTTACATGCTGGTATAAAAAAGCGGCCGATTTTATGGAGAAAAGTAATATCAGGGCCGCTTTGGTTTCTACTAATTCTATTTGCCAGGGAATTGCTGTTTATCCTTTATGGAATTATTTGCAAGCCAAGGGAATAATTATTAATTTTGCCTATAAAAGTTTTCGCTGGAATAGTGAAGCCAGTGCTGTAGCCAGGGTTCATTGTGTTATTATCGGCTTTAGTTATAAAAAATATCAATATGCTGAACTTGTTGATAGCCAGGGGGAAAAAAAGAGAGTTCAAAATATTAACGCCTATCTTTTGGCTTTGCCCAATATTATTGTCAAACAGCGAGAGCAGCCTTTTTATAATGATTTACCGCCAATGACTGTTGGCTCTTGCCCCACAGACGGCGGCGGATTTATTTTTACCGCCGGCGAATATCAGGATTTCATAAAAAAAGAGCCACAGGCCAAGAAATTTTTTCATCAGTATATCGGTTCGCAGGAGTTTTTACACGGGAAAAGCCGTTATTGCTTATGGTTAAAAGATATAAAACCCAGCGAAATTCAAAACTTGCCGCTCATAAAGGAAAGAATTTCTATTGTGCAAAACAGTAGATTAAAAAGCAACAAAAAGGCCACCAGAGATAAAGCTTCATCGCCGACACTATTTGCCGAAGACCGCTACATTCCTGCCCGCTCATTATTTATTCCTATGCGCTCATCGGAACTTAGAGCTTATATTCCGATGGGCTTTATTGATGCTAAGGTAATAGCCAGTAATTTGGGCTCGGTTATTCCCCATGCCGACTTATACCATTTTGGCATATTAACAAGCCATATCCACATGGTTTGGGTGGCCTATGTCGGTTGCCGCCTGGAGACTCGTTTAAGCTACGGCCCCAAAGTGATATACAACACCTTTCCCTGGCCGCAAATAGCTGAAAAAGCCAAAGAAATTATAAGAGAAAGTGCAAAAAAAATTTTAGCTGTTAGAAGCAAATATTCTCAAAATACTTATCATACTCTTTACACCAATAAATTTATGCCGCCGGACCTACGCGCCGCCCACCAAGAAAATGACAGAGCCGTAAGCTTAGCCTACGGCCTGGCGGAAAAGGCCACAGATGAGGAGATATTTGCAGCTCTTTTGCTTAAATATCAGGAGCTAGAGGATAAAGAAGCCGCTATAGAAGCCGAAAAGAAAAAGCCTTTCACCATTTAGTGCGGCTTGCTATAAAGAAGCCGGAGGTTTTTTAAAATGTTTAGTTATATAGACCCCAAAATACGCCAGGAGCTCATCGCCAAAAACAAGCTCATCTTTTTAGATAAAAGCGGCACGCCGGTGGCCCAGGAAAAGGCCGATTTTTCGCTACTTGGGCCGGTGCCTCTGCCGGTAAACGCCCACGGCCAGGAGCTCAAATTTCTCTGGTGGACCTTTGTGCCCAAACTCGAGCTCTCAGAAGTACAAGCAGCCGCCAGCCGCGCCCAAAACGGCGGGGCTGAAGCATTAAGGCAACTGTTACAAAGTTCCATGACAGTAAATTCCGTTTTAATTACCCAAGATTACGAAAGTTTAGCTTCGCCTTTGGTGCGCGTACACTCCTGCTGTGTCACCGGCGATGTCTTTGGTTCCAAGCGCTGCGAGTGCGGGCCGCAGCTTAGCGATGCCCTGGTGCAGATTGCCGCTACCGGCGGGGCTTTGGTTTATATGTCCGGCCATGAGGGGCGGGGCATCGGCCTCTGGGCCAAAGCCATCACTTATATGTTGCAAGACGACGGCCAGGATACTTACCAGGCCAACCGCTCGCTGGGCCTGCCCGAAGATTCGCGCGACTTTCACGCCGCCGGGGCCGTTTTGCGCTATTTTTTTAAAGGCAAGCCAATCCGCCTTTTGAGCAATAATCCCTTAAAAAAAGCACAGTTGGAAGAAGCAGGCCAACCGGTTGAGGCCATGGTGCAGCTCTTTACCGGCCTTACGCCCTATAACCGGCGCTATATGGAAAGTAAGCGGGAAAATGGGCATTTATTGCCGAAGATAGATGAAAATCCTTAACTAAATGGCAGCTGGCCGGCCGCTCAGCCGCGCCGCTCTTCGATTTTAGCGATGAGCTCCTCGAGCTCAATACGGTTTTCGTGGCGAATTACATAGAGGAAGTTGCCCATAGCGGCGCTAAAAATTGGCGGAATTTCGCAGGAATAGACCAGAGAATCCTTAATAATGGGCATGATTTCATCATAAGAATAGCGGTAATTAAAGTGGTAGCGCCGCGCCACATGAGCCACATAATATTTGCGCTCAAGGTGCGGCTCCACACTCCGACCCATCATAATCTCCGCCCACATGGCAAAAAGATTAATATCGGCCGAATAATTCATCATATCAATAATATAGCCACCCGGTGGGCGGATATTTATCTCTAAAATCTGGTACTTTTCCGGGGCCAGTTTAAAAAACTCAATGTGGAAAAAGCGCTCTTTTAAATTAAAAGCGGCGACAACTTTGCGCCCCATCTCTTCCAATTTGGGATTGATATCGCGCACCGAGTAAAAATGGATGGGCAGATTCTCGGTGACTATCTCCATCACGCCGGCATTGTATTCATGCGATGTTTTGAAAACTATTTCGCCCGTGCTATCAGTCAGGCCGTCGAAGGTGACAATCTGCCCATTTACAAAGGGCTCCATCACATAATTACTTAGGCCATAGCGGGCTACTTCATCGAGCTGACTGCGGCTTACAATTTTATAAGTGGCCTGGGCCCCAACACCGATATCCGGCTTTAAGACGATGGGCAGGCCGAACTCTTCCAGATGGCTCTCCACATCTTCTTGGGAATTAACCAGATAACCCGGGCTACAGGGGATTTTGTGCTTTTGAAAGACCTTTTTCATGCCCATCTTGCTGCGCGAAATGGCTTGATCTTCCACTGTTGGGCCGGGAATATTAAACATGCGCCTAAGCTCGGCTTCAATACCCAGCCAGTGCTCGGTGAGCGACTCGATATGTTTTATACGTCCACAGCGGTGGATAAAATAGCCGGTAGCCCGCACCATGGCATCTAAATTCAGCATATTGGTCACCTGGAAATAGTCGCTGATATTCTCCTTAACTTCCTGGCGCAGCTCATCATAAGAGGAATCACCAATAGCGAGAACATTGGCCCCGGCCTCTTTCAAGGCTTTACAAAACCCCACCCAGTTGGGGGGAAAATTAGGGGAAAGAAAGATAATATTCATCCTAAAACCTCACTTAAAGATTAGTCCCAGCACTCTTCGATTTTGGCAATAGCCTCTTTTAAAACCGGAAGTTCCGGGTGGCGAATCATATAGACAAAATCGCCCATGGCACCGGAAAGAGCCACCGGCACTTCCATAGCGGTGATACACATATCGCCCAGCATGGCAATTATCTCTTCGTGAGAATAGCGATAATTAAAGCCGTAGCGGCGCGAGGCGTGGGCCACATGGTAGCGACGCTCATATTCTATCTTATTGACATTATTAACTAATAAGTCGGCCCAGATTTGATAAACATTGAAATCGCAGGCCCAGTTCATCATGTCGGTGGTAAAGCCGCCGGGAGTACGGATATTAACCTCGAGACCAAAATACTGGCCTTTATTTTCAAAAAATTCCAGGTGGAAGAAGCGCTCTTTAATGCCAAAAGCCTTAACTGTAGCAAAACCCACTTTTTTGAGCGCTTCGGGAATCTCCCGCGAAGAATAATAGTGCATGGAGGTGTGGCCGGTAACCACTTCCATAATGCCGTTATTAAAATTGTGGCTGGTGTAAAACATAATATTGCCTTCGCGATCAGTGAGGCCGTCAAAGCTCACCAAATTGCCGAAAAGGCAGCTTTCCACCATGTAACCATCGGGAATAAGTGGCATAATTTCCGCTAGTTCCTCTTCGTTGTTCACTTTGTAAGTGGCCGCAGCCCCTACCCCCAAATCGGGCTTTAAAATAACGGGATAGCCGTTTTTCTTTATAAAAGCTCTAAGCCCCTCTTCCGATTCAATCATCTCCCCGGCGGCACAGGGAATATTATTGGCCTGGTAAACCCGTTTCATGCCCATTTTGTGGCGGTTAATGGCCACATCGGCCGGCTTTTGGCCAAAAATATTGAAATCCTGGCGGATTTCCGCCTCTTCGCCCATCCAGAATTCATTGTTGGAATCGATGCGGTCGATATGGCCGTGGCGGTAGGTGAGGTAACCGATAGCCCGCATAAGGGCATCATAATCCACCATATTAGGCTCATAATAATACTCGGTGAGAGCCTCTTTGAGCTCCGGGCGCAGCGAATCATAAGGCGCATCGCCCACAGCCAGCACATTGGCGCCGGCCCGTTTTAAAGCGGTGCAAAACTGATAATAATTAGGGGGAAAACTGGGCGACAAAAAAACAACGTTCATCAAAGGACCTCCTCGGCCTGGGCAAAAAATCCGGGGGGTATTTTAGGCAATAATAGGGCGTATTTCAAGTGATATTGTGGCTTTTGCGCCCATTTTTACAGCTCATGCCGCTATTCGATAAAAGTGCTCTAGCCACCCGCAGCTTTACTTCTTCCCGCACAGGAATCATTTATGCTCTTTTCCAGCGGTTTAGGGGCTTCTTCGCAAATAGCCACGGTATAAACATACTCAACGGGTACACCACAGTGGTCGCGCTCCCAAGTTAATTCAAAAGCGGCAAGTTCCTTATCTCCTCTTTTTATCACCGCATTATAGGTTCCTTCACTGATGTTGCTGTTATTAAAGAGCCTTAGTTCTCCGGTGTGTTCGTTTCTCTTTATGGTGCTGGTAAATGGCTGGCTGTAAACGATTAGCTCATCCTCTTGGTCACCTAGCTTATTGCCATCACAATCAACGAGATTAACTATGGCTACTCCGCTGATACAAGTAGCGTACCCACCGCAGCAGGAAGATAAGAGGAGAGCAATAATACTAAGTAATAATTTTCTATTATTATTCATTGATAGTATCCAACCGAGTTCGCAAATTCCCCACCCCAGTATTAATGAAACTCCGAACTATGTTTAAGCCTGCTGCTTAAGATTAGCAGAACAGCCTTAGGTAACTTTTTACCTACTAACGAGGTTAGAGGCAAATACTATTTTGCGCTGCTAACTTATGTTTCCTGCTAAATCGATTCTCATAACTCAGCAATTCCTGCCATTGCAACCGATTCTTTTTGAGATATTTTTTCTCACCCCCACTTGACAGCGCTTCTTTCGGCCTTACGTTACAGTTTGCCGCCGGGAAACTGGCAGGCAAAATGCAGAAATACCC
>JAEEML010000166.1 GCA_016283195.1 Deltaproteobacteria bacterium
GCCGAAAGCTACCACCAAAGCGCCATCACTCTTTTATCATCTCTGCCAACCTTCTTCGCCACCTCATCCTGCTCCTTACCTTTTCGCTGGTGAGTTTTTTGGCAGTTAAGGGGGTAAATTTTGGAATTTTGCTAAAAGTTACCCCCTTAACTTGCAAATTCGGCCGCTAAATTTTCAAAAAATTTGCTAAGCCGGAGAAGTTTTTAGGGAGAATTTGAAATGATATGGAGCCGCTCTCGTCTATCGGCTATAACAAAACACCAGGCGCTTAAACGAATGCATCAAGCACTTTGCCAATATCGGCATTGATACAAATAGAACGCCCCAAAAGCGCTTCAGGAACTGTCGCATCCCCTAAATTAATACTGATATAAATAGCATTCGCATTTTGCGCAGTCATGCGCCAGAACGGGTATTTGATAATTCCCGGTGTATTCGCTCCCACCCCAAGCTCAAGTAATACAATCCTTTTATGCTCCGGCACATGATGTTTTTCCAAAAACTTTTCATACCGTGCAGCTGCCTCATACCAGCCTTCATCCTGCACAAAAGTCTCATCGGCGCGAAGATTCATGCACATCTGCCGACCACATACAGGGCAATGTGGAATCAATTCAGTAGGAATTTTCATCTCCTTTTGTGCTTGATACATAGAGAGAATTTGTAATTCATTGTCATACGTTTTGGAATGACAAGGCACACTGCATTGAAACAGACCATAATCCCCCTGAGTATAAAACAAGCGATGCTTGTCAAATCCGGCTTTTTGAAAACAGTGATCGACATTTGTTGTAATAACAAAATATTCTTTTTCTCGTATCAATGATAATAGTTTTTGATAGACAGGTTTTGGTGGATCCATATAGCGATTTATCATAACATAGCGGCTCCAATAGGCCCAATGTTCTTCAGCAGAATCAAATGGATAGAACCCACCTGAATACATATCGTTAAAACCATATTTAACTGCAAAATCGCTAAAGTACCGATCAAATCTTTGGCCGCTGTAGGTAAACCCAGCCGCCGTCGAAAGGCCTGCTCCTGCCCCCACAATGACAACATCTGTTTCTGATAGAATTGTCTTAATGCGTTCAATCTTGAGATTGTCCATTACTTTTATTTTTCCTTGCACAAAATGGATTGATAGATAGTTTCATCTTTCTGGCTAAAAACATTGAATACAACATCCATCAGATAAGAGGTTCGGTGCTTCCAGTTCATTACAGTTTTAAAGGCAATACTGGCAGCTTCTGCGGCTGGAAAGCGAAATATTCCCGTGGATATACAGCAAAAGGCAATTGAATGTAAATCGTTCTCAGAGGCCAGATTCAAACAACTTGTATAACACGAGGAAAGTAAATTGCAGTCTTCTTCTGTCAATTCTCCGTTAATGATAGGCCCTACTGTATGTAATACAAATTTGCACGGCAAATTAAATGCTGGTGTCAATTTTGCACACCCTGTTGGTTCTTCATGTCCCTGTTCCTGCATCATTTTATGACATACAGCCCGCAACTGAATTCCGGCAAAGGTATGAATACAATTATCTATACATGCGTGACATGGCTGCCAACACCCAGTCATTCCACTATTGGCCGCATTTACAATGCTATCCACACCAAGCGACGTAATATCTCCTCGCCATAAATAGATATTACCATTGTCACATGATATCTTTGCGGACATATCCGACAGTTTGGTAATACCACGAGATCGATTGATTTCCTGCAAATACATATCCTGAATGGATAGAAATTCATCGCTTGCCGGCAGGGCAGGACGGATATTCATTAATGCTCTCAGAAGTTGCTTTTGAGACACTTCATCTTTAGGTATTTCTATTGCGGCATATTGTGAGTTTTCTGCCAGCAGGTATTCTATTAAATACTGACGACATTCTGTCTTGGTCATGTTGCATGACCTTTGTCATCTTCACAGATGATTGCCCGTGTCTCAGCCACCACATCTGCCAGTGTCATACTTCTAAGCTCGTTTTCCAACGCCTGTTGAGCGGCGGCAAGCCGTCTGTCCATCACTTTGTGGATATTCCGTCCCACGGGACATTGCGCATTTGGATTCTCATGGAACCGGAACAAGCCATTATCATCCAAGGAGTCTACAGCAACGTAAATATCATAGAGCGAGATTTCACCAAGCGGCCTTACAAGATGGGCTCCGCCACTTCCCTGGCGTGTTTCGACGATGCCCGCCGTGCGCAATAGCCCCAGTACATTGCGGATGATCACCGCATTGACGCCGGTACTACCCGCCAAAAACTCACTAGTTACCCGCATCTTTTCGCTAAAAATTTCGATGCAGGTGAGGATATGTACTGCAACTGTAAACCTGCTTGTTATCTGCACAATATCGATCCTATTTTCTGACAACGCTGATACGCTGGCCGATATAATCGCCTTTTTCAATCTCATCGATCATGGCAACTGCAAAATCAGCATAGCCAATAATACTTTCTCCTCTGGCGTTGAGTGTAAGCTCCTCGCCGCCAACAATATACTCACCTGTACGCGCTTCGTCAGCACGAAAATCAGCCGCCGGGCTGATGTACGTCCATTTTACATCGCCACGTGTACGCAACTCACCTAATGCCTTCGCCATTGCAGCCGCTAGTGGCTTGTAGCTGTCGGGAAAATCCGGTCCATCCGATAGGCACATCGTATGCTCTGTGTTCACATACAAACTCCCTGCACCGCCAACGACAAGGAGCCGCGTTGCACTTCCCGACAGAATATCACACAAATGCTTCAGTGACGAGCTATGCTGCGGTAACATCTCCGGCGTCCAGGCCCCAAATGCATCGACCACCGCGTCAAATCCGCGTAAATCCTCGGCAGTCAATGCAAACAAGTCTTTCACAAGCACCTTCTTTGCCTCGCTAGCGTTCTCATTTCTCACCACCGCTGTTACATCCCAACCTCTTGAGACCGCTTCTTTTACAATAAGTTGTCCGGCCTTGCCATTCGCACAAATCACTGCAATCTTCATAATAACTCTCCTCTTGCTGGCGCGCTGCCAACCAATTGTTTAAGTTGTAACTACCATAGTTACAACTTTTGATATAGCAATAACGCAGTGCAGAATAGTTGTCAACAACTTTATTACATGTTTTTTTCAAGGCCAGGCTATTGGTCAGCGCTCAATATACCTCGCGATTATTAGCAAATGCTCTTCTCCCTCGGCGTTTTCCCGTAATAAACCAGATATGCCTTATAAAACAAGAACACGATGATGAATTTTGCTGGCAAGCAAAAGATAGACAAAGCCATCTTCGGCTAATATAGTGGTTTTTGCTGGCGCCCAAAGCCAGCATTTATTGGGCCTTTTTTACGAGATGTGCTAAAGCTGGCCAGTGTGCCAGTCATATTATATAACTGGCTAATATAATTCGGAGAATACAGATGCCAAACGCAGACAATATCAATAGAAGCCGGCAAATCGTTAAAGTAAGCACCATCGGTATCATAACTAATGCCCTGCTTGCCGCCTTTAAGGCCACTATCGGTATTTTGTCAAATTCCATTGCCATCGTGCTAGATGCCGTCAACAATTTGAGCGACGCGCTATCTTCTGTCATAACCATCGTCGGCACCAAGCTGGCCGGTAAAGCGCCAAACCGCGAGCATCCTTACGGCTATGGCCGCGTAGAATATCTCACCACTGTTGTCATTGCCGTAATGGTATTAACTGCCGGTGCCACTTCGCTCAAAGAATCAATAGCCCAAATTATCCAGCCCGAAACACCTGATTACAGCCCGCTTTCGCTCATCATCGTCGGCGTGGCGGTGGTGGTTAAAATTCTACTGGGCACCTATTTCAAAAAGCGCGGAAAAACGCTGGATTCCGCTGCTTTGGTGGCTTCCGGCCAGGATGCCCTGATGGATTCCATTATTTCCATCTCAACCCTGGTCGCTGCCCTGGTCTTTGTCTTCTTTGGCCTGAGCCTCGAAGCCTGGCTGGGAGTGATTATCTCTATTTTTATTCTTCGGGCCGGCTATGAAATTATTAAGGATGCAACAGCTAAATTACTGGGCGAACGCGCCGATGGGGAGCTTACCAAAGCTATAAAATCCACAATTAAAGAAATTGATGGTGTGCTTGGCGCCTACGATCTCATCTTGAATGACTATGGCCCGCAAAGGCTCTGGGGCAGCATTCATATTGAAGTCGCCGATAATATGCCTGCTACGCAAATTGATGCCCTCTCCCGGCAAATACAGGAACTGGCTTACAAAAAACATCAGGTTATCCTGCATACTGTTGGCATATATTCACAAAATACCGACAAAACTTCGGTAAGTCTTAAGAATGAAATTTATCAGTTTATAAAAAAGCACCAAGAGGTTCTGGAAATACACGGTTTTTATATTAAACCTGATGCCAATGATATTACACTTGATATCATTATCGGCTTCGGTAGTAAAAATCGCCAGGAACTTCTTAATACCATCAGCTCGGAACTAATGGCCAAATACCCAGATTACCATTTTAACATCACCTTGGATTCGGATATCAGTGACTAATAGCTGAGCTAGTTTGGCTAGCTGGCCGGCAGGGCCAAGAAGGCTAATGCGCCGAAAAAGTATGGAGCTAAAAAAGCACCGAATGGAGGAGAACAAAAATGAGTAAAAACATTATTGCCATTAACGCCGGCCCCAGGAAAGGCTGGAACACCGACACTCTAATTACCGAAGCTTCCAAAGGCGCAGAATCCGCCGGGGCCACTATAAGGCGCTTTGACCTCTTTAAGCTGGAAAAATATACCGGCTGCGTCTCCTGCTTTGGCTGCAAAAAAGAAAAATTCAAAGGCCAGTGCATCTGCCGCGACGGCCTAAAGCCGGTTTTGGATGCCATCCGCGAATCTGACGGCCTCATCATCGGCTCGCCCAATTATCTCAGCGAAATGACGGCCTCTTTTCGCGCTCTTTACGAAAGGCTCATTTTCCAAAATTTAACTTATAATAAAGAGACTCCCTGCTGTAATGCCCGCCCCATTCCCGTTTTGCTCATTATGACCAGCAATGCTCCAGACACTATGTACCGGCAATTATTACAAAATTATCAGCAAACATTAAGCCACTTTGTGGGCCCGGCGGAGGTATTTGTCAGCGGCAATACCTTGCAGCTTAAAGATTACAGCAAGACCGATTGGCCGTGGTCCATGTTTGACGCAGAAGACAAAAAAAGGCGCCACGAAACAGTATTTCCGGAAGAATGCCGAGCGGTTTTTGAAAAAGGGGCAAATCTTGTAAGATAATGTAAATATTTGCTTTTTGCTGATTACCGATTGGTGATATGCGCAATTTGCGGCTATTTGCTCGTTAAACAGCTGCCGCTTACCGGCAGCCGGGCCAGGGCACCTGACTATTCCACATTTTTAATAAAACGCGCCGGATTCCCCGCTACAATCGTATTCGCCGCCACATCTTTGGTGACAACGGAACCGGCGCCAACCACGGCATTTTCGCCAACAGTCACTCCCGGCAAAATCGTCGCCCCGGCACCAATCCAGGCCTTTTTGCCAATATGCACCGGCTTGCAGGTTAATATAGCGCGCTCATGTAAATCGTGATTATTGGAAATGAGCTGCACATTGGCGGCAATCATAGCCCCATCTTCAATGGTGATGCCGCCGCGTGCCATCATCAGGCAATTATTCATGATTACAACATTATTGCCAATGTTAACCATATCGGCGCAAACACAGGTTAGTGGTGCATTCAGCATAACATTATTGCCAATATGACCTTTAAACAGTTCCTGCACCAGCTCATTATATTTATCAGTAAAAGGCATGGTGTGGTTGAGCTCAAATACCAACTGGGCCTGGCGCTTGCCCTTTGCAAATTCTTCTGGCGTCGTTTGGCGAGTATCTACGCGAAATTCCTTAAAATTGTCTGACATGGCTATTATCCTTTTTGTTTTATTAATTCGGCCGCTTTCTTGGCTACTTCATCCGGCCTGTTTTGGGCTGTCGATCCGCTGATGGCCAGGCCCTCGGTCACGGTGGCTTTAGGCAAAACTTGGCGCAGTTTTTGCGGTGTGCCCGAAAGGCCACTGCCCTCGTGGGTGACAAAGGGTATTACAGTTTTACCGGCAAAATCCTGGCTTTCAATAAAGGTATAGACGATCATGGGCAAATCGCCCCACCAATTGGGATAACCGAGATAAACCGTACTATACTGCTCAAAATGCTCAACCGCCACAGCTATCTGCGGACGGGCATTAGCTTCCTTCTCCTGCCTGGCTACTTCGATGCATTCTTTATAATTTGCCGGATAAGCTTTAACTGGTTTTATTTCAAACAAATCGGCGCCGCTCTGTTTAGCAATCTCCATAGCCACTTTGGCGGTGTTGCCCACTTTTATATTGCCGACGCTGTAATTTTCGCCGGTTCTGGAATAATAGACGACGATGGCTTTACCTGTCTGATTTGCAGTTGTGTTCATCTTTATACTCCTCTTTTCGTTATTTGCCCCGGCATTGTTTAGGGCTTCTTTATCTGTTGTTTGTTCTGCAGCTGACTGGGCCGCCCCAGCGACTTTTGGCGGCGTCTCGGCTTTGGCCGGTGGCGGCGAGCTGCAAGCGGCAAGGCCAAATATCAGGCCGGATAATAGGATAGTCAGTAGTTTAGGCATTATAAATACTCCTTTGCTAAGAGAAGCCGCCCCTCTATGCGCGGCGCATAAATGAAGTAGCAAACAAAATCGGGAAAGTACAATGCTATTATCTCATTCACTATGCATAGGGATCATAGTGGCAGCCAAGCTCACCACGTCCGGCTGGCCTTGGCAATCCAATTCAAAACATCTGATAATAGCTGCTTATTTTTCTTTAAATAAGCAATCTTATAATGCGCGGTGGCTTCTTCATCAACAATGGGCACACTGACGCAGCCTGCCATATCGGCGCGCAGCGTATTGGCTAGCGCAGTGGTAAAAGTGAGCGGTTTTTGCGACATCACCACATTTGTATAAACCATGATATCATCATATTCTATATACTTAGCATCTTTAATACAATCACGGTGCAATTGATGCCAAAAGCCGGTATGAATATATTCGCGAATTTCTTTCCCCCTAAGGTCAGAAAAATGAATGGCTTTTTTGTGGCTTAGCGGATCCGCTAAAGGTATTTGCATATATAGCTGCTCGTCAATAAACGGCATTGAATCAATGGTTTCGCTTTTAATCTCCCGGCGGGTAATGGCCAGATTGGCTTTTTCGCTCAAAAGCAGCGGCACAATTTCATCCTCGTCAGGCATAGCGGAGGTAATGTGAATATCAGGAAATTTATTGGATAATTCAGCAGTTAGCTTCCATAATGGTGCTGGAGCGCAGGTTACAATAAATAGGCTCTGATGACTTTTTTTAAAGGCTTCAAGCCGCAAAACCAGCGCCTCGGCATCTTTAAGCACATGGTGGGCCTGTTTAACCACCAGCTTGCCCGCCTCATTTAGCTTCATGCTGTTTTTGGTGCGGGTAAACAGCTGTACGCCAAGCTCATCTTCCAGCCGCTGAATCGAACGCGTAAGGGCACTTTGCGAGATATGGAGCTTTTCGGCAGCTCGCGAAAGCACGGCTTCGTCGGCAATAACCACAAGTTGCTTTAACTGATTGAGCTCCATGCTATCTCCTTTAGCACCATCAGCCGCTACCTATTTATCAGTAGTTTGTTGCTATCTGCAAGAAGGCAAAAGGAGAACAAGAGGCGGAAACAGAAAGAGAACGGAATAAAAACTCCTGCTATTTGGAGCCCGCAGGAAAAATAGAGCAGTTAAGCATAAAGAGCTCGGCCACTTTCTTATCTTTCATACTGCGGCTGCCAGGCAGCAAACTGTTTAAGCTGCTCTTCGGTGCGGTTATAATATCGCCTTTCGCAATCAAGTTTGGCAATTTCGGCCATTTCTTCATCGGTTAGCTTAAAATCCAATATATTTAAATTCTCACGAATATGATCGGTATTCTTGCTGCCCGGGATCACGACAAAGCCCATCTGCGTATGCCAGCGCAAAATCACCTGCGCCGCGCTCTTGCCATATTTTTTGCCCAAGTCCACAAAAACCTGCTCACTAATCAATGACTTATCACCATGGCCCAGCGGATACCAGGACATCAGCTTAATGCCATATTTATCTAGGGTTTTTCTAAGCTCGCGCTGGGTAAAATATGGATGCGCCTCCACTTGAATAAATTGCGGAGCAATTTCCCACTCTTTTTCCAGAGCCGCAATATATTGGCCTTCAAAATTGGAAATGCCGATAGCTTTGGCTAAGCCCGCGCGGTAAGCTTTTTCCAGCTGCCGATAACCGGCCAGCCAATTACCGGCCGGCTGATGGATATAGAGCAGGTCCACATAATCCACGCCCAAGCGCTCCAGCGTCTCGCTAACCGCCTGATCATTTTCATATTCCGATGGCCAGAGCTTGGTTGAAAGGTAAATATCTTGGCGCTTTACCCCACTCGCCTTTATTCCGCGCCCGCAGGCTCTTTCGTTGACATAGGCATTGGCGGTATCAATGAGCGAATAGCCCATTTTTAGAGCTTCGCGCACACTGTTTTCGGCATCTGCCGGGGAAAGCATATATGTGCCAAGGCCAATCAGGGGGCATTTTTCTTGATTATTTAGGGTTATCTTTTCCATTTGCCTGCTCCTTTGGTTAAGATGATAGGCTGCCTCTTTACGCGAGGCGCATCATTGGAGTAGCAAACAAAATCGGGAAAGTACAATGCTATTATTTCATTCACTATGCATGGGGAGCATAGTGACTACGGGCAGCTACAGCTTATTAGCCTCTGGCGAACTCTTGGCCGGTTGGGCTTTTGGGCCGCTTGTGAGCAAAACGCACGCCAACGTAATTGGCCATGATTTTTAAGGCTTTATTTCAAGGTGCAAATTTTGCCGGTTTGCTGGCTATAAAAGGTGTGGGCAGCAGTGAATCCATTTTCCCTATTTTCCAACTCTTCCATCATTGCTCATCCCCATTCTGTAACCTGAAAAATTCCTTCTGCTGCTCGATTTCACGCCGCAATTCCTCTTGCGTAGGCATATAAGTGAGATACTTGGCGGCATAAAGTTGGTCGCTGCCGTTGAGAACGGAATAATGTGCCACATTATCATCGGTGTCGGCGCAAAGCAATAGCCCAATGGTCGGATTATGCCCTTCGGGGCGCACCAGTTCATCGTACATCTTCACATACATATCCATCTGCCCAACATCCTGATAATTCAACTTTTTTGTTTTTAAATCGATAAGGACAAAACAGCGCAGATGATAATTGTAGAAAACAAGGTCGATATAATAGTCTTCCTTTTCGGTGTGAATATGTTTTTGGCGGTCAACGAAAGCAAAGCCTTTGCCTAGTTCCATAAGGAACGGCACAAGATGGTCGATAATGCTCTGCTCAAGCCGACTCTCGGTATATTCAGCATTGTTTTTGAAGCCCAAAAATTCGGCAACCACAGGATTTTTCAGATATTCAAGCTTGTCTTGTAGCGGCTTTGTGAGTTTTTCCATCTCGTCGTGCACCGCCGCTTTGTTTTGCGACTGAAGCATTCGGTGGTAGTATTGCGACGATATGTTGCGCTGCAGGGTGCGGGTGCTCCACATTTCGTTGGCGGCCTCGTTCTCGTACCAGGCGCGGGCTTCGGCATTTTGCTCTTGCAGGATGATGCTATAGTGCGACCAAGACAATCTCAATGGATATGCGGAAGCAATAAATCCATATAAATCCGATTGGTCGGAAAATCCCATCACCGCTGGGACAGTTTCAGATTGTCCCGTCAGTGATGGGACAATTTCAGATTTTCCACTCACTGCGTGGAAAATGTTCTGGAATGATTTATAAAATGACAAATACCTATAAAGGTTGTTGCGAGAATAGCCAGCACCATATTTTAAGGTTAAATCTTTTGCCAACCCTCGTATAACCTGCTCGCCATATTCAGCCCGCTTGTCGTTCAGCACTTCTTTCTGTATGCGCATACCTAAAAGCCAGTTGCGTTTGATGAGCGTTTCGTTCACGGCGCGGTAAGCCGCTGACTGTGCCTGTTCAATAATGACGCACGCATCCTGAAACAGGCCCGACATAGATTCAGGCGCTTTATCTATTTCTGTATGATATTTTTTCATATTCACCACTATCTTTTGACCGGTTTTTGTCGCTTTTTTGCCGCCGGAGCCGTCGGGAGCGGGTTCATTCCAGCGCACGGTATTGATAATGTCTTCTTATCACGAAGAATGTCGGCCATGCCGAAAAGAAGATTGCCTAAGGCCTGTTTGGTAATCATCTTTTTGTCCTCAATATTTAAGCTCTTGCCTTGCTGCAGAGAGCTCAGCCACGCTAGCACAGTGCGGGAAATTCTTAAAGCGAGAAACACAGTCTTCTATATCGACACACAGCGTATTGGCCAGAGCAGAGGTAAGAGTAAGCGGTTTTTGCGACATCAGCACATTTGTATAAATAATATAATAATGTTCGATATAATGCGCCTCCTACATGATAAATAGACCGGGTTAAGCTTCAGCAAGTGGGCTTTGGTGACCGCTTGCGAGCAAAAAGCACGCCAACGTAATTGGCCATGATTTTTAAGGCTTTATTTCAAGATGTGAATTTGGGCGGTTTGCTGGCTATGAAAGGTGGGGCAGCAGTGAGAAAGGCATTTTCTTAAATCGGAGCTAGCGGGAAAAAGTGCTTACTTAACCTCAATAAGCTCATATTCCGCATTACCCAGGCCGATTTTCTTGGCATGAGCCAGGCAGGTTTTGTATTCCGCGTTAGGATTGGTGCTTTCAAAATGGTCGTGGTGGTCATGAAAAGCGCTTCTAGCCATTTCATCTGCCAGCTGGCTACCGGGTAAAGGCTCTGCTTTAAGGCAGGCATCCACGCAGGCCTGGTCCAGAGCCAGCGGGTCAAAAGAAGCAAACATGCCGATATTGGGCAAAATCGGCGCATCGTTGCCGGAGTGACAATCGCAAGTCGGCGAAACATCGCGGATGATGGAAATATGAAAATGGGGCCTGCCGTCTAAAACAGCTTTGGTATATTCGGCCATGCGGCAATTTAATTCCTTTACCGCCGCGTTTAAGGCAAAACTGATGGCATCAAAATTACAAGCGCCGATGCAGCGTCCGCAGCCCACGCAATTTGGCGTAATAGCCATTTTTTTGCTCTTTTGGTCAAAAACCAGCCCCTCGTTGGCACACTCTTTGAGG
Source organism: Deltaproteobacteria bacterium (assembly GCA_016283195.1). Lineage (GTDB taxonomy): Bacteria > JAEEML01 > JAEEML01 > JAEEML01 > JAEEML01 > JAEEML01. The sequence goes on from JAEEML010000166.1 coordinate 11,231, forward strand.
CATTTTTTACAACCGCGGCATTTTTGGGCACTAATGTGTGGCTTACCGTTACTATGCTGCTCTTTTTTGCCGGCGCGCGAGCCACAACCCATGCCGATATTCTTGATGGCGCCGCCGAAACCGGTGACCTCATGGCCCTTAAAATGGGTTAAAGAGATAAAAATATCGGCATCCATAACGGCGCGGCCGATTCTGGCTTCTTTCACATATTCGCCGCCGGCTACCGGCACGACAATATCATCCGTACCTTTTAACCCGTCGCCGATGATAATGGGACAACCGGCCGAGAGCGGCGTAAAACCGTTTTCCCAGGCGCAGTAAAGATGTTCGATGGCGTTTTTGCGGCTGCCGGGGTAAAGAGTGTTGCAATCGGTCAAAAAGGGCTGACCACCGGCCGCTTTGATGGTATCCACCAGCGCTTTGGCGTAATTGGGGCGCAAATAGCTCATATTGCCCAGCTCGCCAAAGTGCATTTTTATGGCCACAAATTTGCCCTCCATATCAATCTGCCCAATGCCGGCTGCTTTGATGAGGCGTTTTAATTTGTCTCCCGGCCCCTCATCCGGCTTACAGCGAAAATCAGCGAAAAAAAACCTTTGATATTCCTTGGTTAGAAATAAGCAATGCTCCTTTTTAGCAAATGGTCCTTCTATATTTTCTCTAAGTGGCCAAGTGGGGCTTTTATTATACCGCTTCGCGCGTGCACTGGATGCTCTCTTGGCTTCGCTTGTTGTTTTTCCGGCCGCCTCTTTAGCAACCATGACTGCCGGGCGACGGGCGGCAGTTTAGCATAAAGGCAGCACTTTAACCAGTGGCGTATCCAGGGAGAGGGTGCCATCATTACCATGGAGGCTAGGGCCATACCGGTAAAGACTTTAGTGATACTGGCTAACTGGAAGTTTAGATTATATAGTTTTTTTTCGGCGGCAAATTCGCCAAAGCCTTTGGCGGAAACACCATCGGGAGTAGCTACGGCTACTATAGTGCCCAGAGAATTATCAATATCGCTAATTCGCTGAAATAATGGGCTTATTTTGGCTAAAAGTTCATCAGATTTAGCTGATGGATTAGGCGCGCCTTTAAATTCCGGTTTAGTTTGAAGGCTCTCCTCGTTGTTTTCATTACCATGATTGTCGCCATTTTGGCCGCAGGCGCTTAGAAGCAAAGCGCTTAAGATGAGCAGCAGAAGGCGTGGCCATTTCTTAAGTGTTTTCATTTTGTTACTCCTTTAATAATCGGACTAAATCAAATTAATTGGTTATTTTTTGCGGCGTAAAAAAGCCGAAAAAAACCTTTGTAGCCCAATCGCGAGTAAAGGTGTTAAAATTTTTTTGGGTTTTAGATAAGTTACTGTGACCTAGACAAAATCTGGGCGTTTACTGTAAGTTTGATAGCGGGTAATGTGGGCATGAAGGTGTTATTGCTCGCGGTGGAAACCAACCAGCCGGAGTTTATGAGTGCCCTTATTGCGCCGGGGCCGGTCCCTTTGCTCGGATACTTTGGCACTGGGCGACTATGAAGGAAATCTTAATGTTTTCAGTAAATAACAAAAAACGCCATAACGGTGACAATAATAGAAATAAGCTGGTAAAATTTTTGCTTCCCAGATTTACCTCTCTCTTTCCGCCTCTCCTTGCCAGCCTCTTTTTTATCCTGCCGGCCAAGGCGGCCTGTGCTAAAAACTCAAACATTATCGGTATGATCTTTGGTGAGCTCCAGTGGCAGATGTGCCGAGCGGAGATGACCACCGAAAAAGAGACGCCGCTGATGAAGGCCGCCGAGGAGGGTAATACCAAAAAAGTGCAGGAGCTTATTGCTGCCGGGGCCGAAGTAAACGCTGTCTATGGAGAGCACTATGTCAGAACGACAGCGCTTTTAGAAGCCGTCAAAGAGGGCCACACGGAAGTGGTGAAGCTCCTCCTGGATGCCGGAGCCAAACCTGATTTAAAAGATGGCGAGTGCAATACAGCTCTCATGTATGCTGTAAATATGGACAACGCGCAGGAAATGGTTCGCCTGCTTCTTGAGGCTGGGGCAAGTCCCAGAACGAAGAATTTAGAGGGCGAGAACGCGCTTGGCATGGTGCTGCAATGTAAGGTGAATGATAATTTACTGCCCTTTCTAAAAGCCAGGGTGTGGCTCTCCTCCAGGCAAAAAAACAAGGCGCTTTCTATGGCTGTTTGCCAAGATATGGAGACTTTTAAGGCGGCTATTGAAGCTGGAGCCAGGCCGAAGGAAGAGACATTGCTTAAAGCTGCCCAATGCGGCCAGGCAGATATTGTGCGCTTTCTAATTAGCAAAAAAATAAATATTAATGCCCGCGACAGTATGAAGGAAAAAGCCAAAACGCCGCTGATGTGGGCCGCCGAAAATGGGCATCTTGAGGTGGTGCAGGCGCTTACCTCCGCCGGAGCCGAAATAGATGCCCGCGCCCTTCCCCAAGAATCCTGGGAACGAGTTTATTATCATGATAGCAAAGAAAAATCCAAATTTCTAGCCGGCGAGACAGCGCTCGTATTAGCAATTAGGGCCAGCGCTAGATATGAGTTTTTAAGTCGCAAACTGGCCGTAATTCAGGCCCTTTTGCAAGCTGGTGCCGATGTAAATATCAACAGCTGGAAATACGAACAATGGGACTTGTCACCACCAAGCTCGAAAGGTTATACCCCGCTCATAATAGCCGCCGAGACTTGGTGCCCGCCTGAGGTAATCAAGGCACTCATCGCCGCCGGGGCAGATTTAAAAGCCCGCCATGGCAAACAGGTTATGGATATACTGCTGTGCAATGAGAATATCAGCGAAGATAACGACGTGGAGTTAGTTCGCGAGCTCATAAAAGCCGGAGCCAATGTAAATACGCGGTGTGATTATAATAATTATGATAAGGTGTTTACATATAATTCTCGTCATGGTGGAGAAACGCCGCTCATGGTGGCGGCTAGAGGCGGCAGCGCGGAAATCGTGCAAATGCTGATTGACGCTGGGGCCGATGTAAATGCTCAAAACGAAAAAAATAATAATCAAACAGCTCTTATCTTAGCTACCCGCGAGGGCCATGCAGAGGTGGTGAAAGTTCTTCTTGCTGCCGGGGCCGACAAAACAGCTCGGCTGACTAAAGAGGAACATAAGGATATCTTTAAAGCTGATGTTTCTCAGGCTGATCCTGGTTATACGCTGCTGATGCTGGCTTTTATGCCCCTGCGCGGGAGTTTATATTATAAGGAGTATACGCCACATCCGCAAGTGATAAAAGCACTGATTGAAGCCGGGGTGGATGTAAATGCCCAAAACATTAAGGGCGAAACGGCCCTGTATTTAGCTGCAAAGCGTGGTGATACTGAAGCAGTTAAGATGCTGCTCGCCGCCGGGGCCGAGGTAAACACACAGGATAATTATAATAAAGAGACACCGCTAAATCAAGCTGCTAGAAGAGACCACACCGAGATAGTTAAGGCTCTGATTGCCGCCGGGGCCGATGTAAATGCCAAGGATGAGGACAACAGTACGGCGCTAATGAGTGCGGCCTATTGTGGCAAAATAGAGATAGTGCAGATGCTGCTCGCCGCCGGGGCGGATGTAAATGCCCAGAGGTATTATTATAACAGTACGGCGCTAATGGATGCTACCGATTGTAGGCGCACCGAGACAGTTAAGGCTCTGATTGCCGCCGGAGCCGATGTAAATGCCAAGAATAAAAACAACGATACGGCGCTAATGTTGGCTAGTAATGGAGATTATAGCGGCCTTCGCGGTTTTGCCAATGAATATTATAAAGCTTATACTGAGATAGCGTTAGCTCTGATTGCTGCCGGGGCCGATGTAAATATCAAGAATAAGGACGATGAGACGGCGCTAATACGAGCTATTAATAACGGTTATACCGAGATAGCACTGGCCCTAATTAAGGCCGGGGCCGACGTAAGTGCCAAGGATGATGATAACGAGACGGCGCTAATGAGGGCTACCTCTCGGGATAATGCAGAGATAGTGCGGGCTCTGATTGCCGCCGGTGCCGATGTAAATGCCAAGGATAATAAGACACTACTAATGAAGGCTGCCTATCAGAAGAATACAGAGATAGTGCGGGTTCTGATTGCCGCCGGTGCCGACGTAAATGCCAAGGGTTATCATAACGGGACGGCGCTAATGAGCGCTGTCGGCAACGCGGAGACTCTGCAAATGCTAATTGCCGCCGGTGCCGATGTAAATGCTAAGGATGATGATAACGAGACGGCGCTAATGAGGGCCGTCTACAACGCGGAGATTGTGCAAATGCTAATTGCCGCCGGTGCCGATGTAAATGCTAAGGATGATGATAACGATACGGCGCTAATGAGGGCAGCTCGTTGGGGGCATACCAAGACAGTGCGAGTTCTGCTTGCCGCCGGTGCCGACGTAAATGCCAAAAATAATGACAACAAAACGGCTCTTGACATGGCCCAAACAGATGAAATTGCAGCGTTATTAAGAAGAGCGAAAAAGTAGGGCATTTGTCTATATAAAAATACTTTACTCACTGCCCAGCACCTCAAATTAAATTAACCGAATTTTAGGGGCAGAATATTTTACGAATAAGCCGGAGCCGCGCGCTTTTCTCGTCGCCCCCAAGAAAACTATCTCCATTTCTTCAAAAACATGATATGCCACTTGTTACCGGTAGTGTTCCGGCGGCTAAGGGCCGGACATATTGTAAAAAAACGGCAGGGAGAGCCTGTTTTTCCTAAAGAGGCAGCAATGGCTAACGAAGCGGATTTAGAACAACTTATTGAAGAAAATAGGGCACTTAAAGAAGAGCTTGCCGGCTACAGAGCCGCCGAAGAGCGCAGCAAAAAAGCCAAAAAAGCCGGTTTTCATTTTTTGGGAACGGTGGTCTTTCGCCTTTTAGACCGCAAGAAAATTCTCACTAACAGCCGCCTGCTCTTTCGCTCTTTAACCCGCTTTACCCAGCCCAATAAGGAAGATTGGCCAAAGCGCGAAGAGCTTTTGAACGAATCCGAGGAGCTTTTGGCCTCCATCGTGCGTTTTTTAACCCGCCGCCGTCTTTTTACCCTGCTCTTATCGCTGGTGGCTATGGTGATTCCCGGTATTCAAATCTGGCTGGCTTTTCAGCAAAATCGCATTGTGGAAAACCAAAACGCCTATTACGAAGTGCAAGTTTATGACATTTTGGCCCGCGCCCTCACCGGCGACGACATCAACGCCAAGCAGGTGACGGGCGCCCTCATGGCCCGCACCGATATCGACCTTTTGGGCGGCATTATCGACGAAGTTTTTAGCGCCGATATGGGCGTCGCTTTTACCGCGCAGGATTTGGAAGCCCGCGAGCGCCGCTTAAAAGATGCCGCCTTCCGTGGCCACCTCTTACTAGGCCTTAGCCGCGCCGCGCTGGTAAAGCACGAAAACATGAGTTTAAAAGAACTTAATAGTAAATTATTCCCGCTATTTAGCAAGGTGATAAGCGATGCCACCTGGCGTGTGCCGGAGCTCCTGCGCCTGGGGCCGAGTAAAGATCCGCAGCTAACAGAAGAGGTCTTTCGTTATCTTTCCAACCTGGGTAATCTCTTGCGCACCCAGTGGTCCATTGCTCATCGCGTGGGCTATGAAAAACAATATTTTGCCGTAATAAGCCCCTTTATTAACCGCGTCTCGCGGCAAATCGGCACTTCCAACTCCTTCCACACCGTTTTTTATCAATATGCCATGCGCGAATTATTGGTTGATTTGGCCTTAAAACCCAATTTTGAAGATCAGGATGCCATCGGCACGCAAACAACCGAAGAAATCACTGCCATCATCAATGAGGGCTTACAAATTCTGCAAACAAACACCACGGAAAACAGCAAAAACAGCTGGGCCGAGTTTAAAAAGCAGGTGGGGAATTTCTAATGAAATTACTAATAATATTCGCGCTTTTTCTCTGCGCCTGCGGTGGTACCAAGCCGCCGGTGGTAGGGCCAACTAACCCCGGCCCGCATAATCCGCCAGCTGTGAATAATCCGAACTCTATAGAGCCGGTAGATGCGGCGAGTGACGGCGCTTCCGATGCGGCGAGTGAAGCCGTCAGCAAGTATCCGCCGGGCCTTGAGCATCTGGAAACTATTGATTCCAGTACCGAGCAGATTGCTGCTATTCAGGAATTTTTGAACACTATCGGCTATGATTGGCACAGTTTTATTGATAAGCCGGGGCAACTGGCCGATAGAGCTTGCCGCTTTGCCGAAAATTTTGCCACCATCAGCGCGGCCTGCGCTCTCTTAAAGGAGCTGAATGCCGATGAAGAATGCCTGGATGTCGATGGCCAACTAAATGATATTTTAGAACTTTTTACCAAAAGAAGCAAAGTAGCCATTAAAAACAGGCACCTAAAAATGATAAGCGGCCATAAGCCTTACGAAAACCTGGAAGTAACGGTTACCTGGCAGCAGGAAGACGGCTCTTCCCTGGCCTGGCAAGGGGCCAATGTGGTTTTTGATGCGCCGCAGGGGCTTTTGAATCAGGAAGAGTGGCAAAGCGATAGTAATGGGCATATTGTTAACGAATTTGAGCAGGTGGCCATGGGCGGCCAGGCTATCCGCGTCTCGCTGGCTCCCTTTTCCTGCCAAATACTGGCCGATCGCTGGCTGCCGCCTTTTGCCAATATTACCTTGCACGAACTAAAGAGCGAAACCGCCCATATCGAAATCTTTTTTTATGAAGAAGTGCGCCAGGATCCGGCCATTCACCAGCTTTTTACCGAAACACTTTTGGGGGAATTATTCCGCCTGGGGTTAAAAGGCGCCCGCACGCTGCGCGAATATGACAGCCTGATGCTCAAGAGCTATCGCAACCCGGATGAAGCGCTGGCTTACTTGCAAGCCCGTGAAAAAAAAGGCGATATTCTTATCTTCGGCACGGTAAACAGCGATTTTATCTCCCGCGTCGGCGCCCGCAGCATGTGGCATGAGGCGGTAGCTAATTTTAAAATAATCGACGAAGCGAATAATGCGGAAATTTATTCCGGCTCATTAAGCGGCCGAGCCACCGGCATCGGCGAACAAGATGCCGCCGATAACGCCATGAGCGCTCTCGCCAAAAGCATTGCCGAAGATCCCGTTATGGCGGCTATTAAGAATTACCTAATTAAGTAAAAAAGCGGCTATTTTCTAAAAGTTACCTTGCCGAAAAAATGATTAAGTAAAAACTTGGCACTATTTTTGCTAAAATGTTTTTGAGTGCTAGCAGAAGTCAAACTTATGTGCTACAATTCTCCCCTGCTTGGCTTGTCAGGCAAATAAGATAGCGGAGTGGAAAAATATGTGGACTAAAAAATTAACCTGTACCTTAGCTGCTCTCTTTATTTTGAGTCTAACGGCTTGTGGCGAGGCGGAGATTATCGTGCCGGAAACCTTGCGTGTTGTCTCTACTCAGCCGGCCAGCGGAGCCCTGAATATTTTACCCGGAGAGCCAATCACCATCGTCTTTTCCGCCCCTATAATTGCCGAGGAAACTCCCGGCGATTACTTTGCCGTAGCCCAAGCCGACAACAGTATCGGCACCAAAGTGAGCTATAGTCAGGACAACAAAGAAGTTACCATAAGGCCCAGCGGTAGCGGCAAATTTGCTCTGGATACCATGTACGAAGTTTCTATAAAAAAAGGCATAAAAAGCAGCGATCCGGATATTAAACCCTTGCCGGCAAATGTGAAATTCCGTTTTCGCACCTCTTCTGTCGATTAAAAAAACTTTAGCCTAAGCTTCTTAAAACCGGGGTATTAAATGAAAAAATTATTCATCAGCGTCTTATTGTTTACTTTAGCCCTGCCGATAAGCGCTAAGGCCGGCTGGCGCGTGGTGCAGCAAGATACCAGCGGCGGCCAAAGCAGCGATTCCATCCTTTACATGGAAGGCAAAAAGATGCGGGCCGAAATAGCCGCCCAGAATCAAGTACTTCTAATTGATGCCGGAGCGGATCGCCTGGTAATAATCGATAACAAAGCCAAAGAGTATGGCGAGATTCGCCTTAGCGAATTCATCGGCCAAATAAAGAGCGCTTTGGAGGCCGTCAAAGCCATAAAGGCCCAGCTTCCGCCGGAGCTCGCCAAAGAAATCCCCGATATGTCAATGGATTTTAAAATCAGCTTCGAGCCAACCGGCAAAAAAGAGACTATTAGCGGCTTTGCTGCCAGTGAATTTACAGCCAAAGACACCAAGGGCAAGGAAGTGGGTGTGGTCTGGCTTTCCAAAGAGGGAAAAATGGGCAAGCTGCACGCCGATTTAATGGCCTTTTCCAAACAACTGGGCCAGGAACTGGCTATTTTGGCGCCCGTGCTCAATATGGCTCAGGAACACGGCTTTCCGGTAAAGATGCACCTTTTGCAACAAAACGATACTTATAATGACAGCATCGTTAAAACCATAGAGGAAAAGCCGTTAAAAGCCGCAATATTTGCTGTTCCGCCGGCTTATAAGCAAAAAAATATCGAGGAATTTATTGCCCCTGTAGCTCCAAACTTGGGCGCCTCCCCCAAAGCTGCTCCGGAGGCCGGAGCACCAAAAGCAGGATCTCCGGCGAAGAAATAGATGTTAAAATATTTACATATAAAAAATGTGGCCGTTTTAAGCTCTTTAGAGCTCGAATTTGAGCCCGGTTTTACCGTGATTACCGGCGAAACCGGCACCGGTAAAAGTGTGCTTCTGCGCAGTATCGGCCTTTTGCTTGCCGACCGCGCCAACATGGATATGGTGCGCAGCGGAGCCGATAAAGCCGTCATAGAAGGCGAATTTGATATAAGTTCTCTTCCGGCAATAAGAGCTATATTGGAAGAAAAGGGCCTTAGCGGCGATGATCAAAATCTGCTTTTGGTGCGCCGCCAGATAAGCTCTCACCCACGGATATGGATTAATAATATGGTAGCCTCCCTCGCCGATTTGGCAGAAATAACGGCTGGGCTGATGGAGGTTTCCGGGCAACACGAGCATCAGCTACTCACTAAAAAAGAAAATCATATTGAGCTTTTAGACCGCTATGCCGATTTAACAAACGCAGCTACGCTTTATGCCGAAGAATTTGCTAAATTAAAAGCGCTTTTTAAGCAAAAGCAGCAATTTACCGCGGCGCTTGAAAAACGGGCCCAGCTTTTGGAAGATATTAATTATTCCATTGATGAAATAGAGGCCGCCGGGCTTAAAGCAGGTGAAGACGAAAAGCTGGAAGAAGAGCGCAATAAACTTAATAATATTGTGCGCCTTGCTGCTCTTCTCGGCAGTGCCGAAAGTGCCGTTTATTCCGGAGAAGTGGCCGCTATCGATCGCCTTTCCATTGCTTCTACGGCTCTAAGGCAGGCCGGCGCCCTGGATCAAACCTTAATTCCGCTGGCCGAAACTTTAAACGGACTCGAAGCTCAGCTTAGCGATGTGGCTCATGACCTGGCTCATTATTTAGCTCATTTGGAGGAAAACCCCGAGCGCCTCGAAGAGCTCGAAGAACGCTTGGAACTTATCCGCCGCTTAAAGCGCAAATATGGGGCCACCATCCAGGATATTTTGAAAAAACTGGATAATTTGCAGCAAGAACGGGAAAATCTGGAAAACAGCGGTACCTCCCTCCTGCACCTTGATGAAGCTATAAGCGCGCAGGGCGAAAAAACACTGGCTTTAGCTAAAAAATTAAGCCAGGCACGCCAGAAAGCCGCCAAGGAATTAACCAAAGCATTATTAAAAGAACTGGCCGATTTGGGGCTCTCCAAAGCGCGCCTGGAACTGCTTTTTACCCCCTATAGGCTCAGCGATTTACCAAAAGAATACGCCATGTTAGGTCCAAAAGGGTTGGAGCAGGCGGAGTTTTTGTTCTCGGCCAACCCCGGGCAGGAATTAAAAGAGCTGGCCAAAATAGCTTCCGGCGGCGAGCTCTCCAGAGTAATGCTGGCTTTTAAAGTGGTTTTAGCCGATAAAGACGCCGCCGCCGCTTATCTCTTCGATGAAGTGGACACAGGAGTCGGCGGAGCTTTGGGCGAGGCCATCGGGCGCAAAATTGCCGCTATCTCGGCCCATAAACAGGCGATAACCATCACCCATTTGCCGCAACTGGCCGCCGCCGCCGGTCAGCACCTATTTTTAATCAAGAAAATAGAGGGCGATACCACCAATACTTATGCTAAAAAGCTCACTTACGAAGAGCGGGTGGGAGAAATAGCCCGCATGCTGGATGGCGAAAAAGTTACCGAAACCGGGCGCGAGCACGCCAGAACGCTTTTGGCCGCCTGTCGGTCTTAAAGATCTTAAACCGGCACCTAAAAAAACACACCAAAATGAGTATCCACCTCACCGAAAAGCACCATTCAGGCTGACAATTACTTGTCTTTCATTTTATTTGGCTTATTATGCTTTTTGGGTCTTTGGGCTTTGAACGAGGTATAGTATGTTTGCAAAGCGTACACCAGGCGCTCATTATTCCTTATTTTTATTTATATTTTCTCTAATTTCACTCTTCTTCTATCCCAAACTCCTACCGGCCCAAATCATGGGCATTGATTTTACGCCGCCGGAAAGCATCAGCCCGGCCGAGGATTTTATCGTTGGCGGTATTGTCTCCGGAGCCAAGGATATTGAATCGGTTTACCTTTTTTATCGCTTTGGCGAGGCTAGTGATTACCACCGCAAAGAGATGGAAATAGCCAGCACCGACTATTACCGGGCCATTATTCCTGAGGCCGAGCTCTCTACTGCAAACAGTGTGGAATATTACATAATGGCGGTGGATTTTTTGGAAAATAAGCAATATTTACTGGGCTTTCCCAAAAGGCCACTTATTACTGCCATCCGCGCTCCCGAGGCCAAGCCGGCCGATGCCGCAACGGAATCCGCCGCCGATGCCCAAAGCGAAAGCCTTCTGCCACCGGCAGCCGCTACCATAGACAGTGCCAGCGAAGATGCTGCCCGTGCTCTGTGCCGCGAAGAATACAATGAAAAGCTTAGGGACCACCCGGCAGATTTAACTGATGATCCTAATGTAATTGTTATAGAAAAGCATGAGATACGGGAGCTTGGCTTTCGCACTCTGGCCGATATTTTAGCTTTTATCCCCGGCCTTTATGTGGCCATGGATGAACAAGGGCGCTACCAGGTATATAGCCAGGGTCTGGACGACCGCTCCGCTGTCGCTCTTTATATTAACGGCCAGCTGATAAACACCCTCTATGACGGTCTCACGCCCTGGAGTTTGCCGGCACAGGCTATTGAAGAAATCACTGTCTATATAGGCCCGGCGGCCCAAAGCGAGGCCCACGGAGCCCTGGGAGGAGCCATTTATTTGGAACTGGCTTCCGGCGAGCATGGGGTAAATATCAGCGCCAAAGCCGGCACTTCACTCTCCCGCATCGATGATATGACTCTGACCGGCGACCTACCCCACAGCGGCATTTATCGCCTGGACGGCACCGGCGGCTTTACCATAAAAAATTTTAACCTCACCTTTTTAGGCTCTCTCGCCTATGGTAGCGGCATAAACCGCCTCATTATCAGCGATTATTTGACTCCTTCCGGCTATAGCTATGCCCCGGCTTCCACCCGTGACCTGCCCTTCTCTACCATGTGGGGGCTAACCGGCGCCTATAATGCCGGCACAAGGGGCATCATCTCTTTCGGCACGCAGATTTATTACTTAAAACACGGCCCCTATATTGGCAAGCTTGATACCGTGAGCGGCGATGATTCCAACCAGATGGAGCGCCTTTTTACCGTTTATTTTGAGCATGCCATGACTATTCACCCTAAAGTTGATTACACTTTGCACTTATCGTTAAAGCAGCAAGCCCACGGCCAGCGCTTCTCCCTGGCGCCGGCAGGCTACAGCACCAGCGATAAAAATAACGATATGGCGCCAGAGGAATTTCCCAGCGGGCTCATTGAAAATATCTCCCTCTCCGAGCTGGATTTAGGGGCCGGCGTAGCCTTTGATATTAGAATTATACCAAAGAATAAATTGCACATAGCTTTTGACCTCGGTTTTGCCAAACAACTGGGGCTCTCCGTAGCCAGGAATGCCACTCCGGAGGGAGCAGCTCTTAATGCCATTCAGGATCTTAAAGAATCCGATTTTCCCGAGAGCACCTTCGGGCGCTTCCGCATTAATTTAAATATTATAGATTATTGGCAATTTAATAATGCGCTCTCTCTGGATTTCGGCGCCCGGCTGGAATACTTTAACGAAAGCGCCATGAGCGGGCCCATCTTTGGCGGGCGAATGCTCCACCCCTACCTACGCTTTAAATGGCGGCTCAAAAACCATTTGCAATTGGCTTTAAGTTACCGCCAGGGCTCCAGAGCCCCCACCTGGCAGGAGCGCTACAGCTTAACCGGCGTCATTGCCGGCTTTAAAGGCTCTACGGAACTCGCCCCGCCTGTAGCTCGCCAGATTGGCCTCGATGCCACCCATCACGGCCTTTTGGGCAGCGGCTATTATCGCCTAGTGGCTACCTTGGCCTGGCAGTGGCAGCAAGATGGCATTTACCGCCTCTATAGAGACTCTTTACCCAGTGAATTTACTCAGCTTTCCAGCCATGGTCCCTTGCTGAAACTGCTCCTGCGCCTTGATTTTACCAAATATGATTATGTTGAACTCTCCGCCTACTGGTGGCGCCGGCAAATCATAGGCAGCGGTCTTTTGGACACCACTTTGCCGCAGCTAACAGGCCAGATTAAAGGCCATTTTCTCCTGGGCAAAGCGGTGGAAGTTTCCCTAAAGGGGCTCTATGTCAGCGAGCGCCGCAACGCCGGGCGGAGTGAGCGGGAAATTCTCTCTCCCTGGAGCATCGGCTCCTATTTCCGCCTCGATGCCGCCATAAGAACCGTGCCGCTATGGAAGCATCTGCGCTTTGGTATTTATAGTTACAACACCTTTGATGTGGATATGCGCGACCCGGCGCCCCGTTCCGGCTGGTTACCCACTAATATTCCGCGCGAAGGGCTCTCTATTCTCTTTGGCCTGGAGGTGGAATGATGAAAAAACTCTTTTTAATACCGCTATTTTGCGTTTATTTAATTGCCGGCTGTGTTAATTATAATAATACTTGTAAGCAAGGCGACAGCACCGTTATCGGTCATAGCGAAGTACTTTTTGACCTAAGGCCTGAGCTACTTAGAAGCCGTGAAGCACCCATCGGCAATTTGGTGGCCGACAGCCTCTTTTACGCCGCCAATAATCAGGCGGGAGCCGAAGCCGATTTTGCCATTGTCCCGGCCTCGGTCTTTAAAACCAATGCCGTCTGCGGCACGCGCGATTTTATTGAGCGCGGCGATATTACCAAAGGCGATTTAGCGGCTCTCTTCGGCAGTGAGAGCATTCCTTTGGTAACTATCGAAACAACAGCCGGCGAGCTCAAAAAGATTTTGGAGAGCTCCGTTTCGGCCCTCGGCGATCCGCTGGCCGAGCCGGAAGCTATTAATTTTTTACAAGTTTCCTCCCAGTTATCTTTTACTGTTGATTGTAAGCAGCAAGCCCATTTAGTCGCCGCCGACGGCTCGGAATATGCCGGCATGAGAATAGATAACTCTTTGGTGCTTATTGGTCAAAAAGGCCATGAAATTACACTTGAAAATTGGAATACATCTACACCGATCTATATTGTTACCACCAAAGCGCTGGCCAATAGCTCCGAGGGCGCTTACTCCCTAGCCACCGCCGCTACCATTGTGGCCAACTTAGAAGATGATTTAGCCACTGTAGCCGAGAATTATATTACCGACATCTCCCCCATTACCGAAGAAAAGCTGGCAGGGGGCCGCATCCGCCTTTTGGATAATTGTTACAATATAAAATAGCTTTAATATTCTCAGAAGAATAAACGGCAGCTAGTGAGTAAGAGATATTCACCTTTCAAAACAATTGCCCGGTTTTTATAAAATCAAGCAAATTAGCATGGATAATGCCATTCCGATGTTGCAGCAAATAATCTGTCGTCAGCACATATTTAGGATAATTGTCATTAATCATTTCCAATGAGCGATATTCACGGTCTTCGGTATCTCGGCTTTGCATGATTGTATAGGCCACCTGAATATAGGCATAATTCATGGATTTGCCACGCACAATAAAGTCGCATTCCAGTTTACCGATGCGGCCGATGCTGATTTGGTAATCATGCGATCTGGCATAAATGTAAAGCATATTTTCCAGAACAGGCCCATAATTGATGCGGTTATCAGTATTATCGGCATAAAAAAAGCTCAAATCAGCAAGGTAATACTTTTTTTCATTTTTTAAGGCCTTTTTTGATTTAATATCAAAGCGCGAACATTCATATAAAATTTTTGCATTAACGAGAATCCGAAGATAACGGGCAAGGGTTTCACGGGTGATGGCGATTCCCTGTGCTCTTAGGGCATTGTATATATTAGAAATATTTGTCGTTGCTCCAAAATTTGCTATCAAATATTTTCTAACGGCATCAAAAGTTTCCCGGTCGCGGATCTTCATCCTATGGCAGATATCTTTTTCAAAAATTTCCTGAATAATACTCCCAACATAACGTTGTTTTTCTGTAAGATCGCTATATTGCAATGCTTTTGGAAATCCACCGGACAAGATATATTGATTGAGTTCGGCAAGTGGATTTACCTCTATAGCAAGCCCATAGAAGAGCTTCATCTTTTCGTATTCTTCAAAACTGAGCGGAAACATTTCAAATTCGATATAGCGGCCCGTGAGTTTTGTAACAAGGGCGCCACTAAGGAGATAGGAGTTTGAGCCGGTGATAAAAATCGACCAACCACCATCAGTTCTAAAACCATTGATGACTGGTTCAAAATCGCGCACGTTCTGGATTTCATCAATAAACAGATATTTGCGCCCGGCCCCAGCATCATGCGCTTCAATAAGCTTTTCAAGCGCATCGGCATTAGTTATCCGGCGGTATTGGCGGGCATCCAAATCGAGATAGACAATCTGATCTGGCTTAACCCCACTAGCTACCAGTTCCTGGGCAATTGTCTGCATCAGACTTGATTTACCACAGCGCCGCACACCGGTAATAACTTTAATGATCTCCTCATCATGATAAAATCCGCGTATCTTTTTAAGATATAGTTCCCTAGGAAAAAGTTCCATGCCATACTCCTGACGCTGGCATCATAACAGATGCTCCGGAATAGTATGCGTTAAGCCGTCACTTTTAGCAATTTTTTTCAAAACTGACGGCTTAACTCGCCTTTTTGGGGGGCTTTAGCCGGCGGCCTCTTGAGACTGCGCCTCCATGGCTTAAGCCTCACAGGACAGCTATTACTTACGCTGATAGCCCATTATCCTGCCTTGGGAGGTTCTATATGAACAAGCAATACGGATATATCCGAGTCAGCACCAGGGAGCAAAATGAAGACCGCCAGCTCAGCGCACTTCTTAGCCTAGGCCTTGCGCCTAAGCAGCTTTTTATAGAAAAACAGTCCGGCAAGGATTTTGAGAGGCCGCAATATAAAAAGCTAATTAAAAAGCTTAGTTATGGTGATACATTATATATCAAGAGCATCGATCGCCTAGGTAGAAATTATGCCGAAATTCTGGAGCAATGGCGGCTTTTAACCAAAGGCAAAGGTGTGGAAATCTGCGTACTAGATATGCCCCTGCTGGATACGCGCCGCGACAAAGATCTCACTGGCACGCTCATTGCCGATATTGTCCTAGAGCTTCTTTCATACGTCGCCGAAACCGAACGCAATATGATTCGCCAGCGCCAGGCAGAAGGCATTGCCGCCGCCAAAGCGCGCGGTAAAACCTGGGGACGCCCCAAGCGAAAGCTTCAGCCAAGCTTTTTTGCGGCCTTAAAAGCTTGGAAAAGCGGAGAGATAACCTGTGCTATGGCGGCAAGTAGCTGTGGCATGACTCTGGCGAATTTTAGGTATCACGCGGGGCGACAAGCAGGAAATTAGCCAAGATTATGTGCGGGAAAAGTCTACTTTTCCCACACCACGTGCTTGTTAGTCAGTAGATACAGCAAACCCGCATCAATACTGAGTTTTATGCCTAGCAAATTCTGGCAAAAAGTAAAGTAGGAAAAGTAGACAATTCCTACCACTTAACCATGATTGGGCGAAAAGATGGCTGAGAGGCAAGCCAAATTGCGTGAACCTGGTGCACAGCATGGAGAAAAACTCCCATGTTAATAGGCATCCAGGATGAAATACTGCGCCTTGCCCAATTAGGCTTGCTTAACCTGCTACTCAAAGACCAAACAACCGGTCATAACATCCGCTGGGCAACTGATGCCTATGTCCAAATTGGGCATGCTTATGAACGAAATGCCGAAATTACAGCTGATGTAATTACTGGCGAGCATTCGGGGGTAATCCGCAATCGCGCCCGCAAAGAACTCGAATTACAATCAGGCCGCACCAAATCTCATGCAGAGGTATTTACTCCCATTTGGGTATGTAATCGAATGATTGATGAGCTTTTGGCAGATATTAGTACCACTTGTTCTGAATGTGGCAAAGCAAATCCATTTATCTATTCAAGATGCCTGGAAATTACCTGCGGTGAAGCTCCATTTTTAGTGCAACGCTATGATGTATTAACCGGCGAGATTATCCCTATTGAGCAGCGCAAGGGCATATTAGATCGCAAGTTGCAATGTGCCTATTCACTAAAAAAAGATAATATTATCAATGAAAATTGCGAAATTTTAAAGATTATTATCTGTGCTTTTCAATCAGTTTACGGCTACGAATTGCAAGGTGACAATCTGCTTATTGCACGGCTGAATCTCTATATGACATTTGAAGAGTATCTCCAATATATCTGCGAGCGAAAGCCAACCTACGAAGAAAGCCTAAAGATGATCGAAATTATCACCTGGAATCTTTGGCAGATGGATGGGCTTACTGGACATACGCCGTGTGGTGAAAGCGCAGTATCCTCACAGCTTTCGCTCTTTGATTTCATGGAAATAAGCGATAAGCCACAAGAAACACCCAAGCCATGCAAAGTACGTTTTTATATTAGACCCCAAAAGTTTAAAACGCTCACTATTCAGCAAATCGCAGAGCAAGGAGGACAGAGTATGAAATTCAATTATATCATAGGAAACCCGCCGTATCAGGAAGAAACAGCTGACACATCTGATATGCCTATCTACAATAGTTTTATGGATGCTGCGTACAAGGTTGCTGACAAAGTAGAGTTGATTACTCCGGCGCGTTTTTTGTTTAATGCAGGAAAAACTCCAGAGAATTGGAACGAAAAGATGCTTAATGATGAGCATTTGAAGGTCCTGAAATATACCCAAAAGAGTTCAGATATTTTTGCCAATACGGACATTAAAGGTGGCATTGCGATAACTTATAGGGATGCAAATAAGTATTTTGGAGCTATTGGAGCATATTCTCAATTTTCTGAATTAAATAGCATCAGAAATAAAGTTATCAGTAAACCTGATTTTTCTTCGTTATCTGAATGGGTTTATGCACCTGAAAGTTATAAATTTTCAGAAGCACTTCATGCAGAGAATCCTGAGATTCGGTTTAAGGGGGAAAATGTGGGAATCCTAAGTAAAGGACATGATTATGATGTTGTCACCAATATTTTTTCCAAATTGCCGAACATTTTCATTGATGAAAAAACAACAGATAATGAAAATTGGCTTGGCTTTGTAGGTCTTATCGGAAATAAACGTTTTACAAAATATATCAAACGAAAATATATTCGTCCACATGAAAACCTTGATAAATACAAAGTTATTCTTCCAAAATCGAATGGTTCTGGTGCAATAGGAGAAGTTTTATCAACGCCCGTCATCGGGACGCCCGTCATCGGGCATACCCAATCTTTTATAAGCATTGGTGCATTAGAGACCGAAAGAGAAGCAGAAAACCTACTGAAATACATAAAAAGCAAATTTGCTCGAACAATGCTTGGTATCTTGAAAATAACGCAAGATAATAAAAAGAAAACTTGGAAATATGTTCCTCTCCAAGACTTTACCTCTAAATCCGACATTGACTGGACCAAATCCATTCCAGACATAGACCAGCAATTATATAAAAAATATGGGCTGGATAAAAGCGAAATCGACTTCATCGAAAGCCATGTAAAGGCAATGGCATAAGACTATCAAAAGATTGGAGAGCCACAATGGGAACCACCATACAAATAGAAACCATTAAAGAAATCCGCCCTATGATCTATGCCTACAATACCCCCGGAGTGAGCTACCACGATGGGTGGACCAAAATCGGCTATACTGAGATGCAAACCGTCGAAAACCGCATCGACCAACAAACTAAAACCGCCGATATTCAATGGACTCTTGCGTGGAAACACATCGCTTTATACAACGACGAGAGTTTTGAAGCTTTCACAGATAATGATTTCCATAATTATCTGGAAATTTTTAAACATATCGAACGTAAAAATGACGAAAATGGCCGCAGAGAATGGTTCCACATTGACGGCGAAACATCAAAAGCCTATTTTGATGAGTTTTCTGCACGTGAATGGCAAAATGATATAAAAACCGATTATACACTACGCGATGAGCAAAATCGCGCCGTTGAAATGACCAAAACCTATTTTGAAAATGGCGGCAGCGAATTTTTGTGGAACGCCAAACCCAGATTTGGCAAATGTTTGGCGGCCTATGATTTAATCCGCCGCATGAAAATGAAAAATGTTCTTATCGTAACAAACAGGCCAAGTGTGGCTAATTCATGGCTGGATGATTTCGTTAAATTCATCCATTGGCGCAATGAATACCGTTTTGTGACAGAGAATGACTCACTCAAAAAAAGTGCCAACAATTGTTTTGTGATGTCGCGCCAACAGTTCGTTGATTATAAATTTGATAATAACCTACCAAATATTGGCATGATTGCCTTTGAGTCGTTGCAAAGTCTAAAAGGCTCTGTTTATCACGGCGGAAAATATGACAAGCTGGATTGGATTCATGAATTAAAGTTTGATCTACTCATAGTCGATGAATCGCATGAAGGTGTGGACACACGCAAAACTGACTGGGCCTTTGAAAATATTACGAAAAAACATACGCTATATTTGTCTGGTACACCATTCAAAGCAATCGCTAATGAGGATTTTGGTGCAGATCAGGTTTTTAATTGGTCTTATGCCGATGAACAAGCAGCAAAAGAACAATATTACCTGGCCGGTGTCTCTAATCCCTATGAACGACTGCCACGGATGTCGATGTTTACTTATCAGCTTTCGGCAATGATTCGCGACGAGCTGGAAAAAGGCTGCATGATTACAGAAGATGAAACTGTCGATTATACGTTCGATTTAAATGAATTTTTCAAAACAAATAGTAAAGGTGAATTTATCCATTTATCGGAAATAAAAAAATTTCTAAATACTTTGACAGTAAATGAAAAATATCCTTTTTCGACGCCAGAACTGCGCAATGAACTATGCCATACGCTATGGATACTGGATCGCGTAAGTAGTGCCAAAGCGCTGGCTAATCTTTTAAAATCGCACCCTGTTTTTGAAAATTATGAGATTATACTCGCTGCTGGTGACGGTATTATCGATGAAAATGAAAAGCGAGAACGCGCTTTTGACAAGGTAACAAATGCTATCAGAAAACACAATAAAACCATCACCTTAAGTGTGGGGCAATTAACTGTTGGCGTAACTATTCCTGAGTGGAGTGGCGTATTAATGCTGTGCAATATGACAAGCCCTGCCGCCTATATACAGGCGGCATTCAGAGCACAAAATCCTTATACATTTAAACGCTCGGGTACTACAAGGCCACAGTACTTCCGCAAAGAAAATGCTTATATCTTTGACTTTGATCCCGCGCGGACACTCATTATTTTCGACGAATTTGCCAATAATCTTTCGCTTTCTACGAGTGAAGGGCGGGGGACAACAATTAACCGCGAGGAAAATATCCGCCGTCTCTTAAATTTCTTCCCGGTATTAGGCGAAGATAACGACGGCAAAATGATTGAACTAGATGCAGCAAAAGTGCTAACAATTCCAAGACGGATTAAAAGTCTGGAAGTTGTCAGACGCGGCTTTATGTCAAACTTTTTGTTCCAGAATATTTCTAATATCTTTGGTGCACCTGGCATTGTAAAAGACATTCTCAGCAAGCTATCTCCAGCCATTAGCAATGGCAGCTCAAGAGGATCCAAACACGAGGCACCAAAATCATTAGATCATATCGAAGAAATTCCGGTTAATGAACAAGGCGAAGTTGATATTTCCAATGAAATCGTAATTGGAACAGCAAAGGAACTTCTGGGTGAAAAACGCTGGGAAATACTTGCTGATGATGCTCAAAAAGCTGTAAATGATATAAAAATCGAACTACCAACAGCAGAAGGTAGTATTTCTGAAAACACGGCAAAAACCATCGCTACTACTCAAAAGGCAGTAGAAGAGCTAAAAAAGAACATTGCGGCTAATATTAAGAAAAATGTTGTTACAACGATCGCAGAAAACTATGGCGCAAAATCTAGCCAAAAAATGAAAATGGATTCGCAAGTTGAAGCCGCAATTGATTCTAAATTTAATAAGCGAAGGTCGGAATATGAACAAAAACTGCGCATTGCTCAGATTGAACTCGAGCGGAGGAGCGAAGAAGCGGACTCAAGCGGAAATAGCGCAATTCTTGATGAGGGAATGTCTAATTATTTGGCAGATGTCTATAAAACCACAAGAGAATTGACCGAAGGATTACAAAAAGATGTTGCTGAGATTGCCCAATCTGTTCCCCAAGAACTCGTCGAGAAGCAAGAGCATCTAAAGGCCGAAGCAGCCAAGAAAACGATAGAAGACGATGTGCGCGCGCTGCTGCGCGGATTTTCGCGTTCGATACCAAGCTTTCTCATGGCCTATGGTGATGACGATCTGCGATTAAGCAATTTTGATACATACACCGAGCCAGAAGTATTTAGCGAGGTCACAGGTATTACTCTTGAGAATTTTATCTTTTTGCGCGATGGCGGTGATCATACCGATGAAACAACCGGTAAAACAGAGCACTTTAAGGGGCAGTTATTTGATGAAATAGTCTTTAATGATTCCGTTAAAGAATTTATGAATAAGCGACGTACTTTAGCCAATTACTTTGATGAATCCCTGGATGAGGATATCTTTGATTATATTCCGCCCCAAAAAACAAACCAGATATTTACACCCAAATGGGTCGTAAAAAAAATGGTCGGTGAGTTAGAAGCGGAAAACCCAGGTTGTTTTGACAATCCCGAAAACACCTTTGCTGATTTATATATGAAATCAGGACTTTACATTACAGAAATAGTCAAACGCCTCTTTAACAGTGATGGGCTAAAAGCCACCTACCCTGATGAAAAGAAACGAATCAGTCATATTATCAAGCATCAGGTGTATGGTATGGCACCAACCCGGATTATTTATTTGATTGCGACAAATTATATATTAGGATTTGATGAAACACTAAAAAAAGAATCTACACATTTTGTGCAGGCAGATGCTGCTGAAGCTGCCAAATCAGGTAAATTGCAACAACTGGTTGATGCCTGCTTTGGGTAATTATCACTCTATCCATACCCGCCGGCCATCTTTCCCATATTACTGCATATAAAGTGCTCGCACAACACATCTCCCAGCACACACATTGCGCTAATATACAAGCACAAGCATATTGCCGAAAAATCTAACCGTCCTGCCTTTATCTCAAAATATGCCCCGCACGGAAAAAACTTTCCCGCAGTCAAGAGCCCCAAAAAGAACTATTGCAATGAGTGAGCAAAATGATTATTCTGCGCCAGAGCTAAAAAATGGTTGCTTTGGGGGTAACGCCCTAAACGATGGCAGGTAAAAAATGAATAAGGAAATTACCGCTAAGAAGATAGAAGCCAGGATTCTCACCATCAGAAATCAGCAGGTAATGATTGACCGCGACCTAGCGGAGCTTTACGGAGTGGAGACCAAGCGACTTAATGAACAGGTAAAGCGCAATATTGAACGGTTTCCTGAAAACTTTATGTTTCAATTGAATAATGAAGAATTTGCCCATTGGAAGTCGCAATTTGCGACCTCCAATGCCGATAAA